>JALFNZ010000170.1 GCA_022774085.1 Bacteroidales bacterium | reverse complement strand
GAAGGGAAGGCATTGATATTCCGATAGTTGCAATAGGAGGAATCACATCGGCGGATATACCCGCCATTATGGCAACAGGAGTAAGCGGCATTGCCCTCAGCGGCACCGTCCTCTCCGCACTGGATCCATCCGCTGAAATGGCCAGGCTGCTTTCCTTGCTCTGAACCAACAGACATATTCGTAAAAAATCATAGAAAATATATGGAAAAGTTAGTAATAGCAGGCAGGGAATTCAATTCCCGCCTTTTCCTCGGCACAGGCAAATTTAATAATAACGACCTGATGTCCAAGGCAATAGAAGCAAGCGGCACAGAAATGGTGACCGTGGCGATGAAAAGAATAGAACTCTTCGACCAGCAGGATGACCTGCTCACACACATTACAAGCAATCCGAGTATCCAGCTCCTTCCGAACACCTCGGGCGTGCGCAATGCTGAAGAAGCAGTATTTGCGGCACAAATGGCCAGGGAAGCCTTCGGCACCAACTGGCTCAAACTGGAGATACATCCGGACCCGCGCTACCTTCTTCCTGACTCTGTGGAGACACTCAAAGCCACAGAGCAACTCGTAAAGCTCGGCTTCGTCGTACTTCCATACTGCCAGGCAGACCCGACTCTGTGCAAACATCTTGAAGAAGCAGGAGCAGCCACCGTAATGCCACTTGCAGCGCCTATCGGCACAAATAAAGGCTTGAGGATGAAGGATTTCCTTCAGATAATCATTGAGCAGGCGACTGTTCCTGTAGTAGTTGACGCCGGAATAGGCGCTCCTAGCCATGCTGCTGAAGCCATGGAAATGGGAGCAGACTGCTGCCTGGTCAATACAGCCATAGCAGTGGCTACAGATCCCGTACAGATGGCCATAGCATTCAAAGAAGCAGTCATCGCCGGACGCAGAGCCTATGAAGCCGGTCTTGGAGCAATCTGTGACTCCGCCCAGGCAAGCTCACCACTCACAGCATTTCTTGACAATTAAAAATACCGCATCATGCCAAACGACAATAAAGCTTATGCCAAAAGAGAAAAGGCTTACATGACAGGCCGCATTTATCCTTTCATCAAGGTCGGAATGACGAAGGTCAACCTTACTCCGACTGTTGTGAAGGATGAGGAGGGAGTTCCTCACATGGAAAAGAATGCTCCTATATATATATATGACACAAGCGGACCTTTTTCTGATCCGTCAATCGAGGTCGATCTGAAGAAGGGCCTTCCGAGAATGAGAGAACAGTGGATTATTGACCGCGACGACACCGAAGTCCTTCCACAGGTAACCAGCGAATATGGAAAGGCCCGTCTGGCCGACAAATCCCTCGATTCCCTCCGTTTCGAGCATATCCAGCTCCCGCGCCGTGCCAAAAAGGGCAAGGCAATCACCCAGATGGCTTATGCAAAAGCAGGAATTATCACTCCTGAGATGGAATATGTGGCCATAAGGGAGAATATGAACTGCGAGGAACTCGGTATCAGGAGCCATATAACCCCGGAATTTGTGCGCGATGAAATAGCCAAGGGCCGCGCCGTCCTTCCGGCAAACATCAACCATCCGGAATCGGAGCCGATGATCATAGGTAGGAATTTCCTCGTCAAGATCAACACCAACATCGGCAATTCGGCGACGACATCATCCATCGAGGAGGAGGTTGACAAGGCAGTATGGTCATGCAAATGGGGCGGGGACACACTCATGGACCTTTCCACGGGTGACAATATCCATGAGACACGCGAGTGGATTGTGCGCAACTGCCCGGTTCCGGTGGGAACGGTGCCTATATATCAGGCTCTTGAGAAGGTCAATGGAAAAGTCGAGGACCTGAGTTGGGAAATCTACCGCGACACCCTCATCGAGCAGTGCGAGCAGGGAGTTGACTATTTCACAATACACGCCGGTATCAGACGCCATAATGTGCATCTTGCTGATTCCCGTCTTTGCGGAATCGTCAGTCGCGGAGGCTCAATCATGAGCAAATGGTGCCTCATCCACGATAGGGAATCCTTCCTGTACGAGCACTTTGACGACATCTGCGACATCGTGGCACAGTACGACGTAGCCCTTTCATTGGGAGACGGTCTCAGGCCTGGCTGCATCGAGGACGCCAATGATGCGGCACAGTTTGCCGAACTTGATACAATGGGAGAACTCGTCACAAGGGCATGGGACAGGAACGTCCAGGCATTCATCGAGGGTCCGGGACATGTGCCTATGCACAAAATCCGCGAGAATATGGAAAGGCAGATTGACCACTGCCATGAAGCTCCTTTCTACACCCTTGGTCCGATTGTAACAGACATTGCACCAGGCTATGACCACATCACAAGTGCCATAGGAGCAGCCCAGATTGCATGGCTAGGCACTGCAATGCTCTGCTATGTCACTCCGAAAGAGCACCTTGCCCTTCCTGACAGGGAAGACGTTCGTGTCGGAGTTGTAACCTACAAGATTGCAGCCCATGCAGCCGACCTTGCCAAAGGACATCCGGGGGCACAGGTAAGAGACAATGCCCTGTCGAAGGCGCGTTTCGATTTCAGATGGAGAGACCAGTTCCATCTATCTCTCGATCCAGAGCGCGCTCTCGATTATTTTGAGGCAGCAGGTCATACTGACGGAGAGTATTGTACAATGTGCGGACCTAATTTCTGCGCTGCAAAACTCACTCATGACCTGAGAAAACTGAAATAGACGATGGAGAATAGGTATGACAGACAACTGATGCTCCCGGAAATAGGTAAGGAAGGTCAGAGAAAACTGTCTGAAGCCAAGGTACTTATAGTGGGTGCCGGCGGACTTGGTTCGCCGGTAGCCACCTATCTTGCCGGAGCTGGTGTTGGCAGGATAGGCATAGTTGACGATGACCTCGTGAGCATCACCAACCTCCAGCGTCAGATACTTTATTCCGAAGCACAGGAGGGGAGTCCCAAGGTAGAATGTGCACGCCACAGGCTCCTTGGTCTGAACAGTTCCATACGGGTGGATGCCCACAATCTCAGGGTGTCGGCTGAAAATGTGGACGGATTGATAGCCGACTATGATATAGTGGTGGATGCAACAGACAATTTCAGTACGAGATATGTCCTGAGCGATGCCTGTGCTGCTGCCCGCAAACCTCTGGTCCATGGAGCTATCAATGCTCTTGATGGCTGTGTGTCAGTACTTTGCGTGGGCCATGCCACTTACAGGACCTTGTACCCCGACCAGGAGCAGACTTTGTCAATGCCTCATCCCGGACGTGCCGTCGTGGGGGTGACCCCTGCCGTTGTGGGCAGTGTGCAGGCTTCGCAGGTGCTGCAGTTGATTTGTGGCTATGGCAAACCTCTGATTGACCGTCTGTGGACTGTCAATCTCCGGAATATGCAAACTTATATTATTGAACTATAAAACTTTACAATGTTTTCAGACGAATTGTTGAAAATAGATTGGGATGCCACCACCGCTGCCATTGCCGCGATGACTGACATGGATGTACGTCGTGCTTTGGCGAAACCTCGCTGTGATGTGCGTGACTTCATGGCCCTGATTTCCCCCGCAGCAGAGCCATATCTCGAACAAATGGCCCGTCTTTCCAGAAAATACACCGAAGAAAGGTTCGGAAGGACGATGTCAATGTTCATTCCATTATATATAACAAACTCATGCTCGAATTCCTGCGTCTATTGCGGTTTCCATCGCTCCAACCCCATGCCGAGGACGATTCTGACTCCTTCTCAGATTGAGGATGAGTACAAAGCTATCAAGAAACTGGCTCCTTTCGAGAATATCCTATTAGTGACTGGAGAGAATCCGGCAAAGGCGGGCGTGCCTTATCTTGCTGAAGCGATTGACATTGCGAAGAAATATTTCTCGAATATCAAGATTGAGGTAATGCCTTTGAAGACAGAGGAATATGCCACTTTGAAAGAACATGGGCTGAACGGAGTGATATGCTTTCAGGAGACTTATCATCGTGAAAATTACAAGATTTATCACCCTGCAGGCATGAAATCCAATTTCGAATGGAGACTGAACGGCTTTGACCGCATGGGACAGGCTGGAGTACATTCAATAGGAATGGGTGCCCTGCTCGGACTTGAAAAGGAGTGGAGGACTGATGTCGTGATGATGGCATACCACCTGAGATACCTCCAGAAACATTATTGGAGGACTAAATACTCAGTGAATTTTCCCCGTATGCGCCCTGCGCAGAATGAAGGATTCCAGCCAAACTGTTTCGTCACTGACAGGCAGCTTGCCCAGCTGACTTTTGCGATGAGGATTTTCGACCATGATGTGGACATATCCTATTCAACAAGGGAACCGGCCTCCATCAGGGACAATATGTGCACACTCGGAGTGACCACTATGTCTGCTGAATCAAAGGTTAATCCGGGAGGATATCACACTTATCCTCAGGCACTTGAGCAGTTTACCGTTTCTGACGACCGCACGGCTGCCGAGATTAATCTCCGTCTGAAGGAACTCGGACGCGAGCCTGTATGGAAGGACTGGGACGCTTCATTCGATTTGTTCGGAAGATGAAACTGATTGTGATAACAAGGCCGGAATTCATTGAATCCGAGGCTGACAGGATAGCAGGTCTGTTCTCTGAAAAGAGGATGGATCTGCTGCATGTACGTAAACCGGGATCAACCTTGGAGCAGGTGCGGAGTCTCATCGTTCAGATTCCCCCTCAATTCCATTCCCGTCTTGTACTTCACGACCATTTCAGTCTTGCCGAGGAATTCGGCTTGTATGGAGTGCATCTTAATTCGCGCAATCCTGAGCCGCCCGATGCCTGGAAGGGGAGTGTGAGCCGCAGTTGCCACAGTCTTGATGAAATTCTCGAATATAAGGACAAATGCTCCTATCTTTCCCTTTCGCCTATTTTCGATTCAATCTCGAAATCCGGCTATCTTTCAGCTTTTTCCTGGGAGGAAATATCTTCGGCAGTTGCCAAAGGCATAATCGACGATAAGGTATATGCTCTCGGAGGAGTGACTTTTGACAAACTTCCCCTGGTGCAATCCATGGGATTCGGGGGAGCAATGATTCTTGGAGACGCTTGGAAATGAAAACAGTGCTTACAATCGCCGGCAGCGATACCTCAGCTGGTGCCGGTATCCAGCAGGACCTTAAAACCATCACCGCAATGGGCTTGTATGCCCTTACCGTACCGACTGCCCTGACAGCGCAGAACACTTGTGGAGTCCGTAGAGTCATGTCTGTTCCGGAGGATATGGTACGAGACCAGATAGATTCCATCTTTGATGATATCCGGGTTGATGCGGTGAAAATCGGGATGATTCCCGATATTGCCTGTGCCGCAGTTGTAGCTTCGGCTCTCCGCGGAAGGAATCTTCCCGTGGTCTATGACCCAGTGATGGTTTCCACCAGCGGTCATTCCCTCATGACCCCTGATTGTATGGAATATGTCATGGGTGAATTGTTCCCTTTGTGCAATGTAGTTACCCCGAATCTTCCTGAATCCGAGTCAATCATGACATATCTGAAAAAGGAGGGACTTTCAGCGGAGTCTTGCTCTGACTCGGCTGGAGAGGTTTTTGCCCGTCATTTCGGTACGGCTTTCCTGCTCAAGGGTGGTCATGCCGAGGGAGATGTTATGAGGGATATCCTCTATGAGGCAGATGGCCGCAGTCACGAATACACCACTGAAAGAATCCATTCCAATAATCTTCATGGTACGGGCTGTACCCTGTCCAGTGCCATAGCATGTGGACTTGCATGTGGCCTCAGTTTATCAGAGTCCGTGCAGAATGCCAAGAAATTGGTGTATGAAGCCATCGCTGCTGCCAAGGACCTGTCCATAGGGTCAGGCAACGGTCCTCTTCTCCTGACACCCATTCATTGACTTGCGGGATTCCCATATCTGCAATTTGCTATTTTTGCGCAACCTCCGCAATACTTTTCAAAGCTTTGCTGTAGTGGGCATGATTGCGTTTTTGAATGTCTTCCTTTGCATTGTCAAACAAAAACAATACACAGGATTATGAACAACAAGGCATTCTTCTTTTTCGCAATTTTTACTCTCGCCATGGTCGGCTGCAGCAAGTATGATATCATTGAGCCTTTATATGAAAAGGAGCAGAATATCATGCCAGGCAGCAAGGCTGATGTCTGTGATGATGAAAACGAGTTTGCCTTCGTTCGTTTGGGAATGTATGAAGATATCGAAAATTATAATGTGACAATCACAGATATGTGGATTGAGTCTGACGGTGATGCTATTTTGCCTGATTTCGGCACCAATATCACTTCAGTTGACATGATTTCATCTTCATTCACATGCCCTACCTTTGACGTTGAGGGTGGAAAATATCACACTGTCCTTATTCATGAGAATGCTGTTTCCCTGACTATTCATTTCAATGCGCTGGTTACATGCGCTGACCTCTCGTGTCCGATGACAATCGAGGATGCCGTATATGTAATAGATGCTTCTCAGACAAATTGGAAAAAGAACAATTCTTATAGCTATGTCATTACCGTAAATCCAGAACTTCTCGGTCTTAGAGCCATCACTTTCAACCCGACAGTTTCGGACTTTGACAATGTAGTATGCAATTAATCAACTAATATCAGCTTATAATTTGCTAAACTGATTCTATTATTTAACTTTGTATGATAATCGCTAATAAAGTAACAATGAACAGTAACAATCAGCCTGTCATTCTTGTCGTCGATGATATTCCGACTAACAATATCCTGATGAAGAATCTGCTTCGTGTCAGAAATTATGAGGTTCTTTTGGCACAGTCCGGCATTGAAGCGCTGAGAATTGCTGAAGAGCGTAAACCTGATGTCATCCTTCTGGATATCATGATGCCGGTAATGGATGGATATGAAGTACTTGCGAGGCTGCGTTCCAATGATACTACCAAGGATATCAAGGTAGTGATGGTATCAGCCCTCGGAGGCAAAATCGACATCAAGAATGCAATGGACCTTGGAGCTGACGGCTATATCACAAAGCCGGTTGTTGTTCAGAAACTTTACGATTTGCTTGACAAATTCATAAATTAACATGTACGGAACTTGACATGAATCATATTTCGGGATTTCTGCTGAATTTCTTGTGTGCCGCGGCGTTCTGTCTTGCGGTCATTCTTGGTATATATATGTGCCTGACAAAGAGGCTTCCGGGTAAGACCTTTGACAAGATGCAGAAACTCTTTGGAGCCACATTGCTTCTGATGGCTCTTCATGTCTTGTCGCTTAACATTGAAATATTCTTCGGACTTACACTCAATACAGTCTTGCGTATTGCTCTTGTTACCATGGATATTGCTTCCCTTGTTTGTTGCATATTGCTGATAATTATATCTTTACAACCATCGCGAACACAAGGCGAGGCCCCTCGGGTCCAGGTAATGGAACAGATTGAGCCTGAAGAACCTGAACTGTCTGTGGCAGAGGAAACTGAGATGAACGTTACGGAGGGAGCTGAGATGAACGTTGCGGACGAATCTACCGAGGATGAGACCGTGGAGCAACTCGATACCCCGAATGTGGATGATTTTCTTTTCTTCCAGAAAGTGGAATGTCTCATGGTGAATGAGAGACTTTTCTGCGAGCAGGAGATTTCCCGTGAGGCAGTTGCAACTGCAATCGGTACAAACAGGACATATCTTGCACGACGCATCAAAAGTGCCACTGGAATGACCTTTTCCGAATATATCACCACTTTGAGGACAAGCTATGCCGCCAAACTCCTCACCACATCGGATGAACCTTTGGACCTGATTGGCACTTTGGTAGGCTTCCGTTCCAAAAGCGCGTATTATCGTGCATTCTCC
>JALFNZ010000151.1 GCA_022774085.1 Bacteroidales bacterium | reverse complement strand
AACCACGATGGATTTGTCCATCTTGTTGCTGACCACCACACCTATTCTTTCCTTACGAAGATTTCTTTCCATAGGAATTCTCATTTATTAGTTCTGTTTCTCTTTTTCTGCCAGGATGGTCATCATGCGGGCGATGTCCTTACGTGCCTTGGCAATTTTCGATGTATCCTCCAATGGAGAGATTGTATGGTTAATCTTCATTGTATCGAGGTTTGCCTTCTCAATCTCGATGCGCTCACGCAGATCAGCGATTGACATTTCGCGTACTTCAGATGCTTTCATTTTCTTCTCCATTAAATTATTCCACATAGTCTCTGCGTACTACGAACTTCGTAGTGACAGGAAGCTTCTGAGCTCCGAGACGAAGTGCCTCTTTTGCAATCTCGAGAGATACGCCCTCAGCCTCAATAAGAATACGTCCAGGGGTTACAGGGCATACGAATCCCTCCGGGTTACCCTTTCCTTTACCCATACGGACTTCGGCAGGTTTCTTGGTGTAAGGCTTATCAGGGAAGATTCTGATCCAGATCTTACCTTCACGCTTCATATAACGTGAAACAGCCTGACGTGCAGCCTCGATCTGACGGCCAGTAAGCCAGCAGTTTTCCAAGGTCTTGATACCGAAAGAACCGAATGCAAGCTGGTTGCCTCTCTGGGCAAGACCTTTCATACGGCCTTTCTGCTGCCTTCTGAATTTTGTTTTCTTTGGTTGTAACATTGCTCTATTACTTTAGTAAAATATTTCACAATATCCCTAACTAATTGAGTATCAGCTGGTTGGGCGGAGTGGTCCTCAATTATTGGGTTGCAAAGGTAGTAATTTTTTTTGAATTACAAACATTTTTTACAAAATAATTCAACTTTTTCGACCGCAATTTTTGCATGCTAACTGTCGGCATTTCATGTAGTTACAAACATGGTTGATATTTTTATCCTTGCATTTTCGACACGTGGCAAATTTCCCATATATGAGTCGGGCATTCATGGTGCGGGAGTACCTGCTTTTTGAAAGAATTGTTATATTTGTGGCCTTTGCACACGTGGATTAAATGAAAGGAAAGCACATCATAACATTTATAATCGCCATTACAACGGTTCTGATATACCAGAAAGCCTCAGCCCAGAACTATCTTCACTATATAGTGGAAGGGAAGGACACGACATATATAGATGAACTTCCTGCATCAAAAGTCTATTCAAGGCTTCCCAGGCAAAAAGGTCGGGAATGGCGCAAATACTACCGCCTCGTCCATAATTTCAGCAAGACCTATCCATACGCACTGGTAGCCCGCAAGCTCGTAGCCAGGGCAGACAGTACCATTGCAGCAGACCATCTCAAACGGGGAAAAAGGGAAAAATACATCAACCAGGTGCAGAAAGAACTTTTTGAAGTTTTTGAAAAACCGCTCCGCAACCTTACCGTGACTCAGGGAGCTCTTCTGATGAAACTGATTGACCGTGAAGTTGGAAAATCATCGTACAACATAATCAAGGATTACAAAAGCGGCATGGCAGCAGGCTTCTGGCAAGGCATTGCCAAAATCTTCGGTTCAGACCTCAAGAAGCCATACGACCCCAAAGGTGAAGACAAGGCCGTGGAAGAACTCGTTGAAATCTGGGAAGCAGGTGATTTCCAAGCCTTCTACTTCTCACTTTTCTGGCAAGACCCGCCCATCATCGACATCCCTGAAGAATATCTTTGAAAACTGCGGGAGGTGGAATCGTAGCAGAGATATGGAGAGGATGAGAGCCAGTCTTTTACTACATGAAGACGGGCTCCGGTCGGAAGAGGCTGGTCAACGGACACGTGGTAGTGGCCGAAGATGAAATGGTCCACCTTGTTGGTTTGGGAGTATTCCAATGCAAATTTATAGAGGGGCTCATCCTCGCCATGGAAAACATATCCGGCATCATGGCTGAGGCGGTTGTTTCTGGACCATCCGTTTCCGAGACGGAATGCAATCCACGGATGAAGGAGACTGAACAGGAACTGGGCCAATTTGTTATGGAAAAGTCCCCTGATAAAACGGTAGCCCAGTGGAACGGGGCCGAGGCCATCACCATGACCCAGACAGAATACTTCCTCGCCGATGGTCACAAGACAAGGCTGCTGAAGGCGAGTCATTCCCAATTCTTCGAAATATGAATAAGTCCATACGTCATGATTTCCCTGGAAGAAATATACCTTCACTCCCCTGTCCATAAGGTCGGCCAGGGCACCGAACACCCGCACATACCCCTTCGGAACGACGTCACGGTATTCATACCAGAAATCCCATATATCCCCGAGCAGGTACAAAGCCTCCGTCTGTGGTGGCAGTGACCTGAGGAAAGCCACGAAACGCTGCTCTCGTCCAATCGGATCTGCCACGTCCAGACCAAGATGGACATCTGCCACAAAATATGAGAGGGAGCGCTCCATCGGGGACTATCCGAAGATGAAGATACAAAGTGCGGCAATGGCGCAGTAGAGAGCAAACCAGCTGAGTTTGGCCTTCTTGACAAGTGCAATCATGACCTTGCATGCGAAAAGCCCTGATATGAAAGCTGATATGAATCCAAGAATCAGAGGAAGAGCTCCCACAGACGAAGCTGAAAACTCTCCGGAAACAATGTCAAGGAATGCTTCGCCGAGAATAGGCACGAGCACCATAAGGAATGAGAACTGGGCCATGATGTCCCTTTTAACTCCACAGATAAGACCGGTGGAAATGGTGGTGCCGGAACGGGAAAGACCCGGAGCCACGGCGATTGCCTGGCCAAGTCCGACGACAAAGGCCTGCCAATAGGATATGCCATTGCGATATTCCTTTCCTGCAGGAAGGAAAGGAGCCCTGCCCGGCTTTGAAGCAAGGTCGGAAAAGGTAAGCAGCAGGGCTGTCACAAGAAGTGCGCATCCGACTGCCGTGAGCGAGCCGAAGAGTCCCTCGACATAATCCTTGAAGAATACTCCCACGATAAAGACAGGAATCATCGACACAGCGATCTTGAGCAAATAGTCAGTCTCATCGTTATATTTGAATTTGAAAAATCCTTTCAGAAGGCTCCAAATCTGTTTGCGGAACACCACAATGGTGCTCAAAACCGTTGCGGCATGCACAAGTACCTCGAACACAAGGTCTTCCGATGCCTCAATACCTAGAAGTTCACGACCTATGACCAGATGACCACTGCTGCTCACCGGCAAAAACTCTGTCAGTCCCTGAATAAGTCCGAGAATTATTGCTTCAAACCATTCCATACATTATTCCTCCTTATCTTTGGATTTCCATACCTTCATTATCGCAACAATTTCTATCACTATGCCCAGAACGATGACAACAGGAGCAGCGACAAGCCTTCTGAAATCAAACATCGCATAGTTGAACACCTGAGGATCGTCACTTCCGCCTCCGATCATCAATATATAGCCGGAAACCATCACAATAAAACCGGCCAGAAGCAGGCGCAATCCCTTAGGGGTCATTGCCATGCCTTTATCATCAATGTTATTTTCCATCATATTTCAACTAATAATACAATTCATCACGATTCAGTCTCACGAGTTTGCCGACAACAAACCATGTACTTATAAAACAGATTGCCACTCCGCTGACCAGCACGATGCCCATCACAGACAGAAGGAGGTCAAGCCGGAAAATCTGGAACAGTTGCTCGAACTGGCTCCTCAGGAAGAAGAGAAGTCCGACAAGAGCCATAATGGCCAGCACTGCGGAAAAAATACCCTGAAATACGGCCTGCACCAAGAAAGGAGCGCGGATGAATGACTTTGTCGCACCAACCAGTTTCATTGTATGGATGGAAAAGCGGCGTGAAAAGACATTCAAACGTACCGTATTGTTTATCAACACAAAGGAAATGAAAAGCAACAAGACAATGAACACTCCCAGAAAGAGAGATATCCTGCTCAGATTGGCATTGAGGGCATCCACGAGCGAGCGCTGATAGACGACTTCGTCTACCATTTGCGAACTTCCCATTATTTTGCGGACTACCTCCAGACTGTCCGCCGAGACATAATCGGCAGTGAGGGTGACATCGATGGAAACCGGTATCGGAGAGGTCTCGAAGACATCCAGGAAATCTGTTCCGAGCATATTCTCCATCTCCTTTCGTCCTTGCTCACGGGAAATGAAAGTCGTGCTCTTGATGAAAGGCATCCCGTCCATCCTCGCCTTGTACTCCAGAGCATCATCTTCTGAAACATTCTGTTTCATCAGGACCGACACCTGCATATTCTCCTTGAAGTAGTCTGATACTCCTTTTGCATTGACCATCAACATACTGGCTACTCCGACAAGGAGCAGCACAAGGCTTATGCTGATTACGGATGAGAGGTAGGCATTGGCGAGCCTTCGCCTCATTAACTTATTGTCAGTTTTTTCCATAAGGGGCAAAGATAGTGAAATATCAAAATAAATTATTATCTTTGTAGAGTTTTTGTCGTTAAATAAACTGTATATGGCTAATTCAGCGAAAAGAGTTCTGTTCGTCAACTCAGAGATATTCCCTTATCTCCCGGAAACCCCGATTTCATCAATCGGAAGATACCTTCCGCAGGGCATTCAGGAAAGGAAAAAGGAAATCAGGTCATTCATGCCCCGATACGGATGCATCAACGAAAGGAAGAACCAGCTTCATGAGGTAATCAGACTTTCTGGCATGAATATCATCATCAACGATGTGGACAGACCTCTCGTCATCAAGGTGGCTTCCATTTCCGCTGCCAGGATGCAGGTATATTTCATCGACAATGAAGATTATTTCCACAGGAAGAGCATATTCAGGGATGAGGAAGGACAATTCTTCGAGGATAACGGCGAAAGGGCTATATTTTTTGCAAGAGGCGTCCTCGAGACCGTGAAGAAACTCAGATGGGCTCCGGACATCATCCACTGCCACGGCTGGATATCACAGGTTCTGCCAGTATATCTGAAAAAAGCATATATTGACGACCCGATCTTCTCAAACAGCAAAATCATCACTTCCATATACGACGACACTCCGATGGTGAGTTTCCCTGAGGATATGAAGGAAAAAATCCTGTTCGGAGGCATATCAGAAAAGGATGTGGAACTGCTTGCCGAACCGACAGGCATAAATCTTGCAAAAATGGCCGTCTACTATTCCGACGGAGTCATAATGGGCTCACAGGACATACCGCAGGAGCTGGCATCATACTGTAAGGAATCGGGAAAGCCTGTTCTTGAATTCGATGCCGAGGCTGTTTCCAGTGGCTCATATATAGAGGATTACAACAGTTTTTACGACAATTTACAATGAGTTTAGGTTTATTCGGCAAAGTCGGCCGTGTTTCAGTCTTCGGAGCTGTGTTGCTCGGGGCTGTATCTTGCATTGAAATCAACGAACATCTTGGAGAAAACCTCATTCCGGACGACCAGAAATGGGATGTATTCGTACCGGACCCGATAGAATTCCGCACTGGAGACATTGTCCTCAAACCGACGGACAGCCTTTCTGCATATAGCAGCAGGCGATTCACCTTCGGTAGCATCAGCGACGAAAATGGCATAAGCAGGAAAAGCACAAGTTTTACGATTATTCCTATTGATAACGAAATCGATCTGGGTGAAAACACAAGGATCAGGAAATTTTTCTTCAACGCCGTGAGGGATACTGTGTCCATTGCCAGGGAAAGCGACAGGAATATTCTCCAGAATGTATATGTATATGAGTTGAAAAAGCAACTCGACAGTACTATTCTATATACCAGTGACCTTACATCAAGAAAGACCCTTGAGGAATATGTCAACCTTGATGAAAGGATTACTTCAGGTATTCCCATATATGACGGTGGTGATTCCCTTTCTTTTGAATTCAACACCAGATTTGCTGAAAGATTCGTAGAAAAGGTCAAGAATGCCAAAAAAGACACGCTTGCACATTTTGTAGAAACAGTGCCGGGAATCTACATAACCTGCGACGACCCTGTATCGAAGGGAGGCAGGATCAACATGTTTGACATCGCACTTGAAAGTGATTCATACGGCTATGTGACAGGCAATTATGCCGAACTGAAAATTACTGCAGACTACAAGAAAGAAGACGGAACAGTCAGAAAGGACGTTGACACCACCTTCGTTTTCCTCTTCGGTCCTTCTTCATTCGTGGACAGTTCATCTAGTTCTCTCCCGAGCCAATACGCATTCAACAACAGTGAGAATTATCATCCGGATGCTCCGGATGCTCCAGATGGAAAGTCTTATATCCCTACAGATAAAATGATAATCGAAGGAGGCAGCGGACTGAAACCGGTCATCAAGGCATCGGCTGTGAGAGAATTGATGGAAGAAGCCATAAGGAAGGAGCTCGGAAATGAGAATATGACGGATTTCAACAATGTAGTCATCAACAAGGCAACGGTATTTCTCCCTTATGATGCGGCAAATCTTGAGGGCGGGTACGATGGCGTTGAACTTTTCCCTCCAATTCTCAGCCCGACAATCAGGCTTAGCAGCGAGGATGGGAACTATATTTCTTATGCAGGACTTACCGACTCAAGCATAGAAAGTGAGAACCAGGGTGACATAAACAGGTCTCTATGCATGTACTGCCCGGATTTGAGCCACCATTTCCAGAGCATACTCAAGCTTGACAACACTGATTCTGACTATCAGAAGAAACTTGATGCCAAGGATGTCTGGTTCCTTATCATGCATGAGGAAACCACTACCACAACAAATAACTATGATTCAAGCTACTATGACAACCTTATGTACGCCCAATATTACAATATGATGTATGGTGGTTACGGCGGATATGGCGGATACGGATATGGCGGATATGGATATGGTGGATACAACAATTATGGCTATGGCTACAATAATTATTACAACTACCTGATGATGGCCCAATATATGAGCGGAAGTTCGTCATCAAGCACCACAACATCCACTGAACTGGATAAGGACAGGTATTACAACTGTATCCTGAACGGACCTGAGGCTGCAATCGGAGAACACCCTGTTCTTAAGTTTACATTCTCTTTGCCGATGAAGTAAAGGCTGCCGGCAAGGGCTCCAAGACCAGCAAATATACTCGACTAATAATAAATTGAGGCTGACCGATATGGCCAGCCTCAATTATTTTGTGCAAATGGAGAATTAAGCGTTTACTTTGTTCTCGATGTACTTGATAGCATCACCTACAGTTGCGATCTTGTCGCCTGCGTCATCATCTGGAATCTCAATGTTGAATTTTTTCTCGAAATCCATGATAAGCTCAACGATATCAAGTGAATCAGCTCCGAGGTCATTAGTGAAGCTTGCTGTTTCTGTCACTTCTGAAGGATCAACGCCCAATTTCTCAACGATGATTGCCTTTACGTCTTCTGCTATGTTTGCCATAACGTTAAATTTTTAATTAATAATTCAGTATTTAATACACGTAATAATTCTCTATAAATCGGTGCAAAATAAGTAAATATTTTCCAAAAATAAAAATTTTAGCCCCATTAGGTGGTATAACTGCTCTAATTTGAGGCTAATCGTCAATATTTGCGGCTGATTTTCAGCCAGACTCTCAAACCATTGACAGAATTGAGAAGGTAGAACACCCACATGATCACCATAAGACCGGCATGAGCCTCGCCACGGAGAGATAGAATGCTCCACATGACTACACTTAGAACATTGGTGATGATCCAAAGCACCCACTGCTCCATGAATGCCAGGGCCATGAGAGCCTGAGCAACGATGCTGAGCACAGTCGTGGCGGAGTCTTTGAAAGGCTGAGGGTCGCCGAAATGTCGAAGGGCAAATCCGCATGCGACAACTGCCACTGAGCATCCGATTGCAAGAATAATCCTTGCAGGCCACTTCATCCTCCTCGCCTTTACAACATCTGCTCCATCCCTCTTGTCACTGACACGCAGTTCTTCACTGTCATCGCTGTCACACCTATCCTCCCTGTCATTTTGAACAAGAGAAGCGTTTGGAGAAATCTCCCCTCTCTTCCTCCACTGCCACCATCCGATGAACTGCATGGGAAAATAATAAAACGCATTCAACGCTGCATCTCCGTACAACGCTGAATTATAAGAAATCCACGCATAAAGCGACACATTCACAACTCCGAACAAATAGTTCCATATACTTCCCTTGGCTACAAGCACCACGCAGAACACACCTGCGACGCCGGCAACGGCACCAAGCACAGTATCCCCAATCCCGGCATCACCGGAAGTGACTGAATAAACAGAGTAAATCAAGGATGAAACGGTGACTCCCAGAATCAGGAACCAGTCGTATAAGTTAAGAATTCTGTTATTTTTCATGATTCAAATATTCCAAAACTGTGGCGGCGAGTTTCGGCCCTACTATCTCTGAGACTTCTTTCTCGGATGCAGCTGCTATCCGTGCCACACTTCCGAAGCGCAGAATAAGCCTTTGTTCAGTCTTTTCACCGACTCCCGGAATCTCACGCAGTGCAGAAGCAATCTGAGCCTTGCTGCGTAGGTTGCGGTGAAAGGTGATACCAAAACGGTGAGCCTCATCTCGTATTTGCTGAAGAACTTTCAGAGCCTGCGAATTCCTGTCTATGAACAAAGGATAAGGATCGCCCACCCTAATGACCTCTTCAAGTCTTTTGGCAAGACCGACAACCATAAGTTTCTCAGTCAGACCGAGTTCTGCAAGGGCCTCGTAAGCAAAGGCAAGCTGGCCCTTTCCGCCGTCGATGACAATGAGCTGAGGCAGGTCGTCAGGATTTTCCTCAAGCATGCGGGAATAACGGCGATTGACCACCTCCTTCATTGAAGCATAGTCATTTGCACCCACGACGGTCTTTATCTTGAAATGGCGATAATCTTTCTTTGAAGGGCGGGCATCCCTGAACACAACACAGGAAGCCACGGGATTGGTTCCCTGGATATTGGAGTTGTCGAAGCATTCGATATGTACCGGTAGTTCCTTCATCCCCAAAGCGTCTCGAAGTTCCGTAAGGACCTTCTGTGTAAATTGTTCAGGATCGGTATGTTCCTTTTGCTTAAGGGAATTGAATCTCATCTCTTTGGCGTTTTTAGCGCTCAACTCCAGAAGTGCAAGTTTGTCACCGCGGACCGGTATCCTGAATTCAACATTTTCCATGGTGAAATCTGGCATAAAAGGCACAATGACTTCTCTTGCAAGTACACCGAACTTGGTGCGAATTTCCCCGATGAACATGCCCAGAACCGCCTCCGGAGTCTCATCCATCACAAGTTTGAAACCCAGATTGAGCGACTGGACCACAGATCCCCCTCTGATTCTCAAGAAATTGCCAAAAGCCTCAGTAGCATCGCAGACCAGAGAGAAGACATCCACATCCCCGATAGTCGAATTGACAATCACAGATTTGCTGTAATGGTTCTCGATGGACTGCATCTTTTCCTTATATAAATTGGCCTGCTCAAAGTCTAGGTTTTCCGCGGACTTCATCATCAGACTGCGGTAGTGCTGGATGATTTCCCTGCCACCACCACGCAGAAGACGGACTATCTCATCAATGTTTTCACCGTATTCCTGTTCGGAAATGCTGCCGACACAGCAGCCCTTGCATTTGCCGATATGGAAATCCAGGCAAGGACGGAATTTGTGCCTGAGAATGGCATCGGAAGTGATTTTGAGATGGCAGGAACGCAGAGGATAGATGCTCCGGAAAAATTCCAGAAGATTACGGGCATGCATTACACTGCTATATGGGCCAAAATAACGGGACCCGTCCCTGACCACCCTGCGGGTGAGATAAACACGAGGAAAAGAATCGGCACTGACGCATATCCACGGATAGGTCTTAGAGTCCTTCAGAAGAATGTTGTAACGGGGCTTAAACTGCTTGATGAGGTTGTTTTCAAGCAGAAGGGCATCAGCCTCGGACTCCACAACCGTATATTGGGCATCGGCAATCTTGGATACCATGACGGCAGTCTTGCGAGTAAGCCTTTCCTCCGGAACGAAATACTGTGCCACCCTTTTGTGCAAGTCCTTTGCCTTGCCAACATAAATGACATTCCCCTCGGAGTCATAATAGCGATAGACTCCGGGGGAATGTGGAAAGAGTGATATTTTTTCCTTCAGCGTCACTGTTTCAAAGCCAGGAAGGCGCTGAAATCTTAGTCAAGATACTCTGCAACGGCTTCTGCAAGTGCCTCACCATAGAGACCGCGCTTGAGAATGGTGCCGTCAGGGCCGATGAGCATGATGTGAGGAATACCCTCGATGCCGTAGATTTCGGTAGGAACGCTGCCCGCGTTGTTGATTTGGTTCCAAATCATTCCAAGTTCAGCGGCAGTGTCAATGGTCACTTCAGGTCCCTGACGCTCCCAAACCGCTATGCTCAGCACATCGAAATTCTTGCCGTGATATTTGTCGTAGATCGCCCTGATGTTCGGCATTTCCCTCTTGCAAGGGCCGCACCAAGGAGACCAGAAATCCACAAGGACATATTTCCCCTTGCCAACATAGTCGGAGAATTTGACTGTGCTGTATTTCGGCTGAGCAGGTATGCTTCTGGTCATTCCGACAACTGTCTCGACTGTGAAATCTGTGAACATCTTGCCTTCAGCAGTTGCTATACGTGCCTGGACAGCCTCTTTCATCGAAGCGATGTAGCTGTGCTCCTGAAGTGCAGGGGTGAGGGCATCTATTCTTTGCGCAATCTCTTCGTCTGAAATTTCATAGCGGAAATTATCGAGAGCTACGATACCGATAATATTGTCGGTATTTGCATCGAAAACTTCAATGTTGTAATTCTTGTAGCCTTCCATGAAAGTATCATAGAAGTCATTGAATGCCTCTTCTTTATCTTCGTCTGACATATCAGATGAGCGGATTTCCTGACGCTTGGCCGAAAATTCCTCGAACATGGCTTCAAGCTTGGTGTTGAAGTCATTGTACCTTGCCTGAACGGAGATTTTTGGTGAAGAGGACTCAACCTTGGACTCATTGTCAAGCACGATGTTGAGCTTGGTTCCATCCGGAATGAAGCTTACGGCGCATTCGCCGGCTGAAGCTGTTGCCATCACACATACATTGGCTGGAATCTCAATCTTGAATTTGCCATCGGTAACCGGCACGAGAGTGTCAAGCTGTTCTTTAATAACAATGTT
Source organism: Bacteroidales bacterium (assembly GCA_022774085.1). GTDB lineage: Bacteria > Bacteroidota > Bacteroidia > Bacteroidales > UBA932 > Cryptobacteroides. The sequence goes on along the minus strand of JALFNZ010000151.1, from coordinate 7,667 downwards.
GACATTGTCAAGTCCTTCGGGAACAACGGTCCCGGTGATGGTGGTGGTATCTGACACCTTGGCGCAACTAGCAAGGGTGAGGGCAGCAGTGGCTGCGGTGATGAGTTTGGATATTTTCATGTCTTTAGTTTTTTGCAAATTTATATATTTTTGGGGAATAGATATCTATACTGTCGCTCGACATAACATAAACGGAGCTCCCGACATGACGGGAAACGGGGTTATGAGGCGAACTGGGTCGGGTCAGGGTTGTTCAGGTCATCGGTGATGCCGACGTTGTTCTGGATTTCAGTGCGCGGGATGCAGATGTTCCACTGCGGAGACCTGCCTTCGCAGTTGAACTGGAAGTCCGTACCGAAATTCGTGCCCTCATATTTTCTTGTAATTCCGAGGTCGAGCCTCTTGTAGTCATACAGGAGCACGCCCTCGCCCCAGAATTCCGCCCTTTTCTGGAGCATCATTTCAGCGACAAAGGCAGTCTCATCCGCTGCAGAGCAGGTATATGAGCCGTCTTCGTATCTGTATCTGTTGACAAAATCCTCAAGCAGCGACTTTGCAGCACCAAGTCCATTGACATGGAGCTCTGCCTCCATCTTCAGGAAATACATTTCCTCAACCCTCATCAGAGGATGGTCTGCAGCGACTCCGACAGAGTAGTCGTAGCACTCCCCTCTTGCCGGTCGGAACTTGAACGACTGATATGGAGCAGCATACTTGAGAGTGTTCTGACGGGCCTGGTCATTGCCGGCCAGCTCACATTCGAGACCGCTTCCCGGCATATAGAACGAACGCTTGCGGAAGTCTGCATCCGACATTGCCGAGTACAGAGCCGAGCTCACACCCGGTTTCGTAACGAAGGCATATCCCCAGAACGCCTCATTGGACATCATCGAAGTGAAGTTGAAGAGGTTGTTGGTCATGGTGGAGGCAAGCGTGAGGCCCCATACCCACGAATTGTTGGACGAGGCGCTGTTGAAACCGCTTCCCGTATCATGCCACTGCTGACTGGTAAGAGGTGTGTAGCCCGCAGCGATTACCTTTGATGCATAATCCGAAGCCTTCCTGAAAGCATCCTTGCGGAAAGCCTCGTCCTTGTCCTCCCAATATCCCATCTCAATGTATGTCCTTGCAAGAAGTCCATGCACGATTGCCGGGCAAGGCGAAGTGGTCGATGTGGGATTTCCGGCAGCCGCAAAGCACTCCAGCGCCTCCTCAAGGTCGGAAATGATGAAGGCGAAAAGCTCGCTGCGGTGGACGCGAGGATTGTCCACGGCCTCCTCCTCCGTCGTCTTTTCCGTAACGACCGGAACGGTCAGGCATTTGATGTTGTCCTTGATTTCCAGATAGTCATTCTCCTTAGGCTCATAAAGACGTGCAAGGTCCAGATAGCACATTGCCCTGTAGGTGAGTGCCTTGGCACGATTGACAAGATCTTCCGGATCATCGCTTGTGGACGGAACGGCAGCAATGATGACGTTCGCAGAGTGAATCCACTTGTAGTAGCATACCCAGAAATAGGACGGATAGGCACCCGAAGAGCCCTGGCCGAGGTTCATCGCATAGTTGTTGTACTGGTTATAGTCATAGTCCCCGCACATGACAAGGTCTTCCAGCATCGAATCCGTCATTATATGGATGGAAGGGATGCCGAAATCAATATGGAAACCATAGGTTCCATAGAAACCGGACAATCCGGCCCCCATCATTTCAACGGCCAGACCATTCACATTCTGGTCAATGCCGACAGCCTCCACATCAGACGTAGTGAGTACATTGCCCGACATATAGGCCTCCTTGATACAGCCGGTCAGGGCAAGCGCCGCCACCCCGGCTACAATCATCTTGTATATAAACTTTCTCATACTCATCAGAATGTAATGTTGATACCGCCGGAAAGCGTCCTTACTGGCGAATTGACTGAACTGTTGGTGTTTCCGCTGAAGCTGAAACGAGGGTCGAAGCCTCTTCTGCGGGATACATAGAAGATGTTGTCGCAAGAGAGGTAGATTCTCAGACGGCTGACCTTGATTCTCGAAGTAAGACGCTCCGGAATCGTGTAGCCGACCTGTGCATTCTGGAAGTTCAGCCAGCTTGCATCCGTGAGGAAGCGGTCAGATCCGGCCGTCGTGTACTGGTCTCCGAAATAATGGCGAGGAATGTCGCTATCCTTGTTGTCCGGAGTCCATGCCTTGAATACATCCTTGTGGAAGTTGAATCCCTTGGATGTGGCTGTAGGCGATGACATGAAGGAAGCATATCCGCTGTCATAAGCTTTTCCACCGACCGAATAGGTGAAGGCAAGGGCAACGTCGAAGCCATGGAACGACAGACTGGTTCCGAATCCTCCGTAAAGGGCCGGAACAGGATTGCCACAAAGATAGTATGAAGCCTCCTCGTATGTCGAGGTCTTGGTTTGTCCGACTACGTTTCCATTGTCGTCATACTCATCCCGGTACCACATCGAAAGACCGGTTTCATGGTCCACACCAGCATATTTCTTCAGATAGAAAGTATTGAACGGAAGACCTTCGCCGACGAACTTGCTGCCGTTGGCAAATCCTGGATAGCCCTCAACCGAACCGATCTTGTTCTTTTCCGGAATCAGCAGCACCTTGTTGGTATAATGCGTGAAATTCAGGTAGGCATCCCAGTTGAAATTCTGTCTTCTCATCAGCACACCGTGGAGGTCCACCTCGACTCCGGTGTTTCGCATGTCTCCGATATTGTCATAGTAGCCGTTGTAGCCTATTGAGGACGGGAGGCTGAAGAAATAGAGCATGTCGGAGGTCTTCTTGTAGAAATATTCCACACTTCCGCTGAGCCTTCCTCTGAAGAAATCGAAGTCGGCTCCGACATTGACCGTCATGTTGGTCTCCCAGGTTATGTTTTCATTTCCCTTGTCATTGAAACCGAGACCTGCGGTGCCCTGGTTGTTCAGGAGCATGTAAGTGTCCGTGTATCTGAACGAACCGATTCCGTCATTACCCTGAGACCCGGCAGAAGCCTTTATCTTGAGCATGTCCACCCAAGGAGCCCTGAACCAGTCCTCCTTGCTGATGAGCCAGCCGGCTCCCACAGCCCAGAAACTGCCCCAGCGGTGCTTCGGATTGAAGTTGGATGAAGCATCGAGACGGTAAGACAAGTTTGCAAAGTATTTCTGGTTGAAGTCATACTGCACCCTTGCGAAATAGCCCTCGACATTGTACATGCTGCGCGAAGAGGAAGCCGTATTGTTGTCGATTATCGCTCCGTCCAGTTCATCGGTATCATTGCTGAAAATCTGTGATTTAGAAGCACTTATGCTGTAGTTTGTCTGTTTCTGCCACTCGTGTCCGACCATCACGCTAACCTCGTGCAGACCGGCAATCTTCCTGTTCCACGAGAGAATCTGCTGCATGTTCAGGTCGAACTCACGGCCATGGCCCTTGCTCACGACTCCGCCTGAAGAGGCGAACTGGCCATAAAGCTTGTTATAGACATTGGTGGTGCGGGTTTCATCCACGTTCGCACCGACATTGAAGGTGAACTTGAAGTCCTTCAGGAACGAAACCTCAGCATATCCGATGACATTGAAGGCATTTCCCTGAAAATTATTCTTGTTCAGCTGCATGTCCGAAACAGGATTCGCCTTGGTGAAGAATGGACGGTAGCATCCGTTCTCATAATAACCGTAGTCGTAGCGCCTGCGCCCGGCATCGTCGTAGATGAAGTTTCCCTCGGCATCACGCACGTACAGAGGATAGATCGGAGCGATGGAAGTGGCGATTGCAAACACATTGGAAGAACTGTTCGAAGAGCCCTCGTCGGAGTTCCCGTTGTTCCAGTTGAAATTGGTGAACGAGAAGGTCGCACCCATCTTGAGCCAGCTCTTTGCCTGGTAGTCGCCCCTCAACCGGGCCGTGTAACGTTGCATGTCGCTTCCTGCGATGATACCTTTGTTGTTGAGGTATCCGAACGAAGCATACATCGACATCTTGCCCGTGGAACCGCTGACACTTATGTTGTACTCCTGACGGAGCGACTTGCGGTAGGCATTGTCAAGCCAGTTGTCCGGCATGATGGTATAGGTCTGCCCGTCATAAGGGCTGACAACCGTCGCCCCGAGGCTTGCCGTAGGGTTGAGCCTGCCGTCCTCACCGATGAGTCCGCCGCCGTCTGCAACCGTGTAGGAAATGTAGCCGAGCTGCTTGCTAAGGTCCTGGTTTGCATATATCCTGCTCAATGACTCGCTTTTTCCCTGATTGGTATAATACCCGTAAAGCGAAGCATAGAAAGCCTCATAATACTGTCCTGGATCGGTAATTACGTCATAAGTGCGAAGGGCCCTGGAGTTCATGCCCCATTTTGCATCCACATTCACAACTGCATCTCCCCATTTTGCCTTCTTGGTGGTGATCATAATCACACCGTTTGCTCCGCGGGAACCGTAAAGGGAATTGGAAGCAGCATCCTTCTGGACCGTAATAGACTCAATGTCAGCCGAGTTCAGGTTGTTCATATCACCGGTGTAAGGGACACCGTCCACCACATACAGAGGCGCAGAAGATGCGTTCATGGTACCGATTCCCCTGATGACAATCGAAGGGGAGGACCCGAGCGAGCCGGTTGAAGTCGTCATCTGCACGCCGGCAACCATTCCTTCAAGAGCGCGCGTGGCATCCGAACTCTGCACCTTGGCAATGTCGGCAGACTTCACAACAGCGGCACTTCCCGTGAAGGCCTCCTTGGTGGAGGTTCCGAAGGCGACGACGATGGTCTCTTCCAGGGTTTCAGTGTCCGGAGACATCACCACATTGATCTGTGTCCTGCCCTCGAGCGGAACGTAAACCTGTTTGTAACCTATGGATGTAAATTCGAGGACGGCATCCGACGGAGCGGAAATTGAGAAATTTCCGTCAATGTCCGTACTTGTTCCCGTCATCGTTCCCTGGACGCGTATCGCAGCAAACGACACAGGCTCGCCATTCGACGAGTCTGTGACCTTTCCTGAAACCGTCCTTTCCTGAGCTCCGAGGCTCAAAGACAATACTGAAAATATTGCCAGAAGCAAGAACTTGAAGTTTCTCATGATGTTCTATTTATATATTACATTTCCGAAGCGTCCAATCTTCGGAACAAGCGCAGAATGACCAAGTTCCCTAGCGGAATGTGAAATTTCATAAGCCTGCATCATCGGGCTGTCCACCGACTTTGTCTTTGTAATGGTCGGGCGTTCGATTCCAAGGGCATCGCAAAAACAGAAATAGAGCGCGTAGTTGAAATTGAAGTCTCCCCAGTCTCCGAATGCATAAGGGAAGACATTGTCGATGTCATCCTGGTAACTCTTGTTCTGATTGTTCAGAAGGTTTCTCTCCTCCGGGATGAAACCGTCCTTGTAGTCTCCCTCGTCCTTTGCATTTGAGCAGCGGAACGTGATAGGAGCAAATTCGAACTTGCGTCCGTTATATGAAATCGTGGATACTACCATACCCACATTCTTACCTTCGGTGCGGCTTCCAATAATTGTGACAGGGAAGTCGATGCCGCGAAGGCCGTTGATAAGAAGCTCGGAAGCCGATGCCGTGTTTTCAGACACGATTACGAACAGCCTGTTCAGGCCGAGTTCAGGAGCCCTCTCCAGTCCGTCAGGTGTCGAGGCATAGCCATATCCGAATGTCCAGTCTTCCTTGCGGCCGTCCACATATTCAGCCTTGAAGAAGATGTCGTTGTCATGTGCGCGACCTGCAATTGCACTTGAAAGATAACGGCTCTGAGGCACAGCGCCGCCGACATTGAACCTCAGGTCGAGGATGAGATCGGTGATTCCGGCATCGACAAACTGCTTGATCTGGTCCTCAATCACAAACTGGGCACTCATGTCGAAACTCTCAGTTGCGAGGTAGCCTATGCAGAATTCCGGCATTTTCTCTCCGCCGTCTTCAGAAGATCCGCCCTCGGCAGCTTCCTCATTATTCTTCATGATTGCGGCAAAAAGAATCGGGTCGTACCCATAAGACTCCGGAGAGAGAGTTGCCACATTGTCCTGAATGAGGTTGTAACGTTCTCCGCTCTCGTCAAGGACATATCTTGCAAAGACCAACTCATAAGAACCGTTAGGATTGTAGAAAAGTTCAGACATGAGTGTCTGATAGTTGTTGTATGTGACGACATTGCCGTTGATGGCCCATATGATGTCTCCCCTTTGAAGACCGACCTTCTCAGCTGGAGAGCCGCGATAGACATAGCCCAGGGTAAGGCCCACGGTCTGGGAGTTCGGGTCGTCGTCATATTTGGAAGCGAAAAGCGGACCGATTCCAAGTCCGTAGGTTGATTCAAGCTCAGGTGCCTTGGTTCCGCTAATTTCCTGGATATATGAGTAGATGTACCTTTCGCCCGCATAGGAAGAATAATCCCTGTAATATCCGCCGTCCTCGATATTGACCTCGCCGAGCTTGCTCAGGTTGGTGTAGAGGTACTGGTCATACGGAACATTCGACTTCTCTATCGCCTTGTACTCCTTTGCCCAGAGATATTCGGTGGTAAGCCTTTTCTCCATCTCTGATATGAGGTAGTCGTTCATTGCATTGTCCTCAACGCCGGAAGACTGCTCGAAGACAGCCATCTGTGCACGGGGATAGCCCTCAACCGTGATGTAAAGGTTTGCCGTGCGGTTGGCCATCACCGGATTTTTCTCAAACTGGATTTTGATGCCTCCCCTGCCAGCTTTGTCATTGCCGGTCATATTGCTGATCTGAGCCCAGTTCCCTTCACACTCAATGTCGGCAGTCCAGGCTGCTGAAGCATCGAAAGTCACAGAGATGGTCTCTCCGAAAACCGAAATCATCTGTTCTTCCCTCGGATTCTTCACATTCGAAAAGCCAGGCTGGTCATTTTCCGGCTTGCTGCATGAAAAAAGAACAGAAAAAACAATAAGGATTGAAATAAGTTTAAATTTGTCCATTATGAAAATATACTATTCTGAAAATTACTCTCCCTGAGCAGGTACATCTGTCGGCTTTTCAGGGAATGTAGGAGCATACTCGTAGAAAGTGTGATGTTTGTCATTTGAGTCAACCCACACAATATAGATATGAGTGGATTCATTGACATATTCATTGCTTACCTTTCCTGACTCAGTATATACTGTACCATTGGCAACAACCCAGTCGGACATCTGAAGTTCAGTCTTGGTAGTGTGATACTCAGGCTGGTCAACAAGCACATATGCCTTCTTGCATTCAGCCGGCATTGTCAGGTCCACTGTAAGGTCAGTTGATTGAGAATACCATCCTGAACGTGATGGAACCCAGGTATTTTCAACATACACCCATGCATCGTCACCCCAAACCTCATTGCTTATTTCAGGTTTTCCGAATGCCCAGTCTTCCTTGCTTTGCTTGATATAGACAATGTCACTTGACGGCGTGTAAGTTACTTTCGCCATGTGGGACATATTGCCTTCAGCATCAAGGGCAATGACAAAGAATGAATATTCCTTTGACAAGGTAAGTCCAGTCAACTCGACAGTATTGTCGGTAAGTGATGAGATTTCAACTGTCTGGATATCCCATCTGCTTTCCATTGCAAGCTGGTTCTCAATATCATCAAGTCCGTAAGTGTCATAAGTGTTGACATAACGGATGGTTGACGGATTGCCTTCGAAAGTCAATTTTACAGAAGCATTGGTC
>JALFNZ010000116.1 GCA_022774085.1 Bacteroidales bacterium | reverse complement strand
CAACCTTGAGGAAGTGAATGAATATATTAGTCTCGCTTAGTGCGGGACTTTTTAAATTTACAACTCGACTTCGTACATAAGATAGTGGCATTCGGACATGCCTAGACACTCATATACTGTTTGAGCCTTCCTGTTGTCCTTGTCAACATATAGCCTAACCTGTGTTGTGCCTTCTGATTCTGCAAGCTTCAGGACTTCGTTATACATGGCCTTGTATATGCCTTTGTTCCTATGTTCCGGTGACACATAGACACTCTGTATCCATAGATACCAGCAACAGTTCCAGTCGCTCCATTCTCGGGTAATCATGAGGGAACCTACAGGATGTCCGTCAATTATTGCAAGTACATATCTGCCCTTGGCTTCATCCTGTAAGACAGCCTTCACTCCTTTGAGGGTGCGCTCATAATCCAAGGCGAATCCCTCGGATTCCATTGCCATATCTACCTGAAAGCGGGTGATAGCCTCTGCAAATGAAAGGTCATGGGGAGAGACTTCGATATGATACTCATTTGTCATGTCCAGTTGTCTGACTATATGCTTCATCTTATTCCTCTACGATAGGGGTCGCGATCCTTCTTGTTCTTGAACCAGCTCTCATGCAGGCATTGATGTATATTAGATTCTTCATTTTGATGGTTTGTGCAATATTTACTGTTTCTTCCGTTCATAGGCAAGGGTCCTGGCATCTTCATTCTGTGCCTTTTCCTCGTCGAATTTGCGGTCCCATTCCCTGTAGTAGTCCATCTTCGGATCCTCGAAGAGTGACATCTGAACGGCATTCTCATGGGTAAGTTTAGAGACTCCAAGTCCGATCTGACGGATTGGGGACTCGCCGTCCCAGATGTTCCGAATCAACGCTCTTGCCTCATTCAGGATGATGGCCGTTATGTTCGTAGGATGCGACATCTGATGCTGCCTCTGTACTACGGAAAAGTCCTTGTACTTTATGAATACAGAAACGCACGATGTGTGGAAGTCCGCCCTTCGCATTCTGTGGGCTACGACGCAAGCCACATTGAAGAGTGCCCGGTCGATCTCCTTCTCAGTGCCGATATCGTTGGAGAATGTCCTCTCTGCGCTTATGCTCTTTGCCTCCGGCACTTCCGTTTCGACAGGGGACTCATCCCTTCCGTTTGCGTTCTCATGAAGCTGCTCCGCGAACTTCTTTCCCACAAGCCGAGTCAAGGAACCTACAGACCTCTGTGCCAAATCACCAATGGTGTGTATGCCGTACATCTTCAGCTTCTCTTCAGTCTTCTTGCCGACCCACAGGAGTTCCCTCACTTCAAGCGGCCACATTTTCTCCTGCACCTCCTCTTCCCAAAGGGTATGCACCTTGTCTGGTTTTTCGAATTCGGATGCCATCTTGGCCAGCAGCTTATTCGATCCGATTCCGACATTGACTGTGAATCCGAGGGTCGCCTTGACCTCATTCTTCAGCCTTATGGCTACATTCACCGGATCCTCTCCCCAGTTACGCAGGGTCATGTCGATGAAACACTCATCGATGGAGAACTGCTGAAGGACAGGGGAGTACCTGCGGCATATCTCGATGAACCCTTCAGAACATCTGCGATACCATTCCCAATCGCCCTGAACCACAATCAGATTCGGGCATTTCTTAAGCGCCATGCTGACTGGCTCTGCGGTCTTGATGCCCAGCTTCTTTGCAGGAATGGATGCGGCGGTGATGATGCTCCTTCGGTCGTTCGGATCACCGGAAACGACTGATGGCACAAGGCGGATATCCTGATGTCCACTCTGCATCAGCTGCACCGCAGTCCAGCTCAGGAATGCTGAGTTTACATCGATGTGGAATATTACCCTTCTGCGTCTAGACATGACTTAACCTTAATAACGCAAATATAGCAAAAAGTCCGGCACCGATTCACATCGGGGCAGGACCACTACACAAAAACTAACCTATGAAAATATTTATCCCGAAGAATCCGAAAAAACCTCTTCCTCCGGAAGTCGGTATGGAAGAGCTCGAAGAGCCTCTTTCCGATGACATGAACAAATAGAAAACATTATTGAACGGACCGATAACCGGTGTAAATGCATTTCGGTTAAATTTGTCCTAAACATTTGTTTTCTATGAAAAAGATCATTTCTACTCTTTGTGCGATGCTTATGCTCGCCTGTGCTGCCGGTGCCCAGGGATGGTTCCGTCAGCCTACCCCGAACGATACTCTTCGTTCGACAGTCGTACTTCCAGACAACTCTGTGGTCTTCCAGATCTATGCCCCGAAGGCTGAGAAAGTCGCTGTGACAGGTGACCTTCCGTGGGATAAGCCGGTAACTTTCACAAAGGAGGAGAATGGCGTCTGGAAAGGAAGAATTTCAAAGATGGTCAGCGGTATATATCGTTACAAGTTCATGATCGACGGCATTCAGGTATACGATCCGAAGGCACCGGATGCATCCGAGACATCCGCTCTTCTGACTGTAGATCCATCAGGAAACGAGTTCTTCGCAATGAAGAATGTGCCTCATGGTGCTGTGGCTGAAAGGTATTACTGGTCAGAGCCTCTCGGACAGCTGCGCCGTCTCCATGTATGGACTCCTGCAGGTTACGAGAAGTCTTCCGATACTCTTCCGGTGCTTTATCTCGTCCATGGCGGTGGTGACACCGATGTTTCATGGCCGGGCGTAGGTTCAGCCGGTCTGATTTTGGATAATCTCATGGCAGAAGGTAAGATGGTGCCGATGGTCGTGGTCATGCCTAACGGTTCGATTGAAATGCCTGACGGCAACATGATGGGAGAG
>JALFNZ010000034.1 GCA_022774085.1 Bacteroidales bacterium | reverse complement strand
GGGAAGACCGCAGTTTCACCATCAGTCAGAGGAATGACTTTGAGGAAACCTTCCTGAACGAGGATTCTGTAATCTCCGTCCGGGCCGAGGAATGTCAGGCTATTGCCCGAACCCTTGAACCAGTCGATATCTACAGCTGTCTGCTCGATTCCGACAAGTTCAATAGTCTGACCTTTGGTAAGGCTGAGTTCTACCTTTCCTCCTTCAACTGCTACACCACCGATTGACTGTGAAGGACCCTTGATGTCGCGTGCCTTGAATATCATCTGCCAGTAGCAGCCTTCATTCATCGCCACGACAACGAGTCTGGTCTCTGTAAGCTCAGTGACCTTATAAACAGGATTGTTGTACATATTGTCTGAAGGGAGATAAACCATAGGAGTACCTGTTGCAAGGGTAATGGTCTCACCATCAAATGTATAAGTCGCCTCAACGTCAGCCTGGTCGATATCGATATCCGGCTCTTTTCCTGGGTTAGGACCGATTACGGTAACACCATAGTTGATGTACATCTTGCCGTCTGCACCTGAATCATATACATATTTTCCGTCAGGGAAGAAGGTAACGACATCGTCATACATTCCGAATCCGTCCTTTTCATAAGGCTTTGCAGACCACCATTCAGTTGGATTCTCAACAGCCGGACCACATCCGAGGTGACCCTGTGAATCAGCATCCATCACCCAAGCCTTGCCCTTGCCGTCAGTTCCTGCAAGGAGTTCCTCCGGAGTTGCAACCTTGACAGCCGGAACGAAATCATACAACCATGAGATTGTACCGTCTCCGTTAGGAGCATTGTTGGCAGCAAGTTTGAGGGATTTCTTTGCCTTTGATTCGAGCACAAGGAAACGAGGATCGTTGTAAATGAAATCGTTTGGAATATAAGATAAGTTCTTCTGTTCCGGAAGTACAAGCCAGATTTCCTCGACACCTGCATCATTCCAGTTGTTCTCAATAGTATAAGTGGTCTCGTAAGCAGGGATGTCAACAAGAAAGTCCGCTGACTGAGGACCTCCCATCTGAGTGAAGCCAGCATTCACATAAACCTTTCCGTCTTCTCCCGGATTGAATGAATATTTACCGTCCTCAGTGAAAGTCATGGTGTCGTTGTAGAGACTCCAGTCAGCTTTCTCGTTGGCGCCGGCTGCCCACCATCCCTTAGGATCGTTGAGATCAGGACCGCAGCCGAAGTGACCGTCAATACTTGAGTTCCACATCCACTCTCCGGCAAGTTTCTTCATGTGAGGAGTCGGGTCGAACGGGTCACGATAGGTGTTTTCAAGAGTGTATTCAACAGCCTGAGAGCCGAGGGATACACCGTATTTGTTGAAAGCCTTAAGTTCCACTGTATGAACTCCGGCCTCACGGATACGAAGAGAAATGCCGTTTCCGGTGTAGGAATATTTCTTATTTGCCTTTCCGTCAACTTTGTCCTCTCCGAATATCCACATAGGTACTACTCCTGTCTCCTTGATGGAGAAGGTGACATAGTTGGTTTCCTGGTCAACTGTAATCACTGGTGTGAGTTTTCCAGCTTCCGGAATCTGATTCTTGTCCGGAGTAGTGTACTCCGGAGTACAAGAAAAAGCAAAGACTGATGCTGCAAGCGCAGCGAATATTTTGGTGATATTTTTCATAACTCAACTTAGTTTAGCGGACAGGATAATTGTTCTGTACAAGAGCGTCATCTTTATCCATTTCGCTCTGTGGAATCGGCCAGTATTTAAGGTCTGGAGTCCAGTCATACTGACGATAGAGATGGTTGTTGGCCTTGAGAACTTCAGCGGCCTGTCCTGTGCGGACTAGATCCCAGTAACGTTTACCCTCGCTGATGAACTCTTTGTGGCGTTCTTCGAGAATATCGAGCTGAGTGTTGCCTGTACCGTTTGAATGGCGGTTATCTCGAACCTGAGAGAGGTATGCACTGCCGTCCTGTCCAAGGAGCACCTTAAGCTCAGCTGCATTCAGAAGAGTCTCAGCATAACGGTAGATACGGAAGTTGCTGTTCTGGTTTACGTCTGCTGCACCAAGACATCCAGCAGTACCGTCAGCACGACCGATGTATTTTCTCTGGAAATATCCGGTATCCTGCCAACGTGGTGAATAGCTGTCCTGCTCGTTTGTCCAGTCAAGGATTGCAACGTCGCGGCGAACATCGCCGTCACCGTACATTTCATAAGCAGAGGCTGCAACGGGTCCGAAGCCCCAGCCGGAATACCAGTCTTTCTTGGCACCGTTTATACCGATGAGGGTACCGTAAACGTGTCCGCCGGAAGAAAGCATGCTGCCCCAGTCACGGGTTGCACCAACAGAAGTGAAGTTGATTTCCCAGATTGATTCAGGACCCCACTCGCCTTCGACTTCCCACATTGAAGCATAATCAGTTACAAGAGAATATCTTCCGCTGGTGATAATGCTTTCCATGTACTCGAGAGCCTTTGCATAACGGGCTGCATCGTTCTGATACATTACGACTTCTGCATAAAGCATCTTTGCCATATCCTGGGTCACACGTCCTTCGTTGCCAGACGAGGCCTTGTCAGGAAGAGCATTCATTCCGATGGCAGTCTCAAGATTTGAAGCAATCTTCTCATAGACCTCATCAGCAGGGAGCTGAGGAGCACGGTAAGGCTCAGTAAGGTTTACATCGTAATACGGAATATTTCCCCAAAGTTTCCAAAGGAGTGTATAGTAATATGCCTTGAGGACGATACCTTCAGCAACGAGCTGGTTCCTGAGGCTTTCACTTATATTCGGAACCATATCTACATGCTCTATGAGTACGCATGAACGGTTGATTCCGGAATAAAGGGCTGTCCAAAGACTGCTGCACTGCTCTGTAGCAGTCACCTTGTAGAGGTGTGTACGAGAAAGGGATGCCTGGTCGTTTTCATCAGATCCACCGCAGTAGATATCATCTGCCATGATGTCTGATACGAACATGATAGGAGTATATCCCCATCCATAGTCAAGCCAGTTAAGTGGGTTGTAAGCGGCCACCATAGACTGCATGATGCGGCTTTCATCGATAAAATACTCATCGATAGGCTCTGCTGAGTTATGAACAGGGGTGATGAAACCCTTGCCGCAACCAGTAAGCGAGAGAACAGCAACTGCGCTCAGTATATAAATCAATTTTTTCATTGTTCCTGCATTTTTAGAAGTTAAGATTCAGACCAACAGAGAATGTACGTGCCTGTGGATAGACACCCTTGTCAATACCGTAAGCGGTACCATATCCGCCTGAATCACCTGTAACTTCAGGGTCACAACCGGTGTATTTGGTAATTGTGAAGAGGTTTTCAGCCTGGCCATAGACTCTCAGACGCTGGATGCCGACTTTCTTGGTCCATTTCTGAGGAATGGTGTAACCAATCTGGAGGTTACGGCAGCGGAGGAATGCTGCATTCTCCATGAGGGCATCTGAAATGTAGAGGTTAAGACCGTCAGATGTTGTGAAACGAGGCTGAGTGTTTGATGTGCCCTCGCCAGTCCAGCGATTGAGGACATTCTTGTTCAGGTTGACCTTAGGAAGGTCGGTACGACGGTAAACATTGAGTGCATGGACGTTACCGAACTGACCCTGCATGAGCATGCTGAAGTCGATGCCTTTCCACTCGAATCCGAGGGTGATACCCACGTTCCAGTCTGGCATACCTTTTCCGATATATGTACGGTCGTCGTCATTGATCTGGCCGTCATTGTTGACATCCCTCATCATAAGGTCTCCCGGAACTGCATTCGGCTGAATCTTCTGGGTCGCGCCGGTTTCAGGATTTGTCCATATGTAGTTGTCGATGTCATTCTGGTTCTGGAACACGCCTTCAACCTTGTATCCATAGAAATATGGGAAAGGAAGGCCTACATCACCTCTTGCCATCACACCGTATTTTCCGCTGCTGGCTGAAAGGTAGGTTGCTTCATCGCCAAGATAAGTGAGCTTGTTCTTGTTGAACGTAGCATTTGCGTTGATGAAATAGCTGAAATCGCCGTAAGTATCACGGTATGAAAGTTCGATCTCAACACCACGGTTGGCCATGTTTCCGAGGTTACCGGTAGGAGCGGACTCACCTGTGTATGAAGGAACAGGGAGGCTGAGGAGCATACCTTCGGTGGTCTTGTCATAGTAGTCGAAAGTAGCTGTGAGCTTGTTGCCCCAGAAACCGAGGTCGAGACCGAGGTCAAACTGGCGAGACTCCTCCCATCTTACGTTAGGGTTTGCAAGTCCTGAAGGTTTTGAACCCTGCTGAAGGTTCTCAGTGCTGCCCTGAACTCCGAAGTGGTAGTTGTTTCCTCCGTTCATATAGACTGCATATACGAAGTCACCGATGCTGTCGTTACCGTTGACACCGTAAGAAGCACGGAGCTTTCCGGTTGAGAGCCAGCTGACATCCTTGAGGAAGGACTCGTTCTTGAAGTTCCATCCCAGAGAGATTGAAGGGAAGTAGCCCCATTTGCTATCGTCACCGAAACGGGACGAACCATCCATACGGACCGTTGCCTCTGCCATGTAACGCTCATCATAGTTGTATGAAACTCTTGCGAAATATGAAGCAAGGGAGTAAACGATTGAGTTCCATGATCCCCAGCCATTACGCTGTCCGTCGCTCTGAGTACCGAGAGCCGTATTCACAGAGATTTTCCAAGGATCGTACTCATACTGGATGTTTTGACGTGAAGCACCGACGTTTGAACTATGAGACCTGATTGCAGACTGGCCAAGGAGAGCTCCAACGGTGTGTTTTCCGAATGTCTTGTTGTATGTGAGAATATTCTCGACCTGCCATCTGATAGCCCTGTTCTTCTCCATTGATGCTGAAGAAGCATAAGTTGTCTTGGTTGTACCGTCCTCGAGAGTGGTAACCGTGTCAAGGTTGTAACGTTTTGCATTGAGGAAGTACTGGATATTGTATCCATGGTTGCCCCAGAATGCGAGATCGACACCTACGGATGTCTTGAATTTGAGGTTGTCCCAGATTGTGAGTTCTGCCGATCCGCCTGCGATGAACTTGTCTGTGTCATATTTTGTTCCAGGAAGGCTGAGGTCAGCCAGAGGGTTCTTCATCTCATTGTAGATAGCATCATCGGCAACCGTATAGTACCTGCCTGTACCTGCCTCTTTCACGAGATATTTGAACTGCTGCTCGGTATATCTCGTCCTGTAGCCTTCGACTGTAGCATCATCTGCATAGATAGGCTCGATTGGAGACATAGCCATCGCCGAGCCAAGAGGCGATCCATACTCAGAGTTGCCTTCGATACCAGTTGAGTTGATATGAGCATAGGAAATAGTGGTCGAAAGGACGAGCTTGTTCAGATAGTCCCTGTCGGCTGTGCGGTCCATTGCCGTTGCATTGAGGTTCTGGTGAACGGTGAAACGGTCATAGTTTGAACGTCCGAAATTACCGCCGACAATACCTTCTTTCGTGTAGTAACCTGCAGAAATAGCATACTGAATTCTGTCTGTACCACCATTGACACTGATGTCATGCTTCATGACTGGAGCATTCCTGTTGAGAACTGCGCCTACCCAGTCCGTACCCTCTCCAAACTGATATGGGTCGTCATAGACAGGTGCCTTGCCGTCGTTGATGGCTGCCTCATTCATCATGATGGCATATTCAGTTGCATTGAGCACCTGAGGTTTGCGCCATACATTCTGCCAGCCATATGAGAAATCATAAGAGACAGTGGTTCTTCCTGCCTTTCCTTTCTTTGTAGTGACCAGAACGACACCGTTCGCTGCACGCGCGCCATAAACTGCACCTGAAGCGGCATCTTTGAGCACCTCGATGCGCTCGATGTCACCAGGATTGAGGTAGTCGATACCACCTGAGATTGCCAGTCCGTCAACTATATAAAGAGGTGCAGAGTCATGGATGGAGCCGACACCACGGATACGGACCTGTGATCCTGCATCCGGAGCACCTGAGCTCTGTGTTACAGTTACACCGGAAGTCATACCCTGGAGGACATTGTCCACGCGAGTGTTCGACTGCTTCTTGAGGTTTTCAGACGAAATTGACGATATGGCAGCTGTAACAACGCTCTTCTTCTGAACGCCATAACCGACAACTACTACATCGTCAAGTAATTCTGCATCTTCTTCAAGAACTACTTCAATCCAGGTTCTGCCTTCAAGAGCAATGACGACAGTCTTGTAACCGATTGAAGAAATGTTGAGAGTAGCATCTGGATTTGGAACTGTAAGTTCGAAATTTCCATCCAGATCACATACGGTACCGTTGGTTGTGCCATCTACAATGATGGAAGCACCGATGACCGGATATCCGGAACCATCCTTTACAGTACCTTTAACTTGCTGGGCGAATGCTACTGCCCCCCCCAGGCACACGATCGCCAGAATCATGGCGATTCGATGAATCAAGTGTTTCATAAGTTTTTTGTGTTATTTTTGAGGTTAATCGGATTTACCGAAAACATGTTAACGCAAATCTAAAAATTATTTTTCTTCCTCTGGCACATAGTTTTACTATTCTTCTTCAATTAGTGGACTATTTCGCATGTTTATATATTGAATATCAGCTAGTTATATTCTTATCCATACCATAACAAAGTGGGGAAAGGGTAATAAACATGTTGCCAAAAAGACAAAAAAAGTGGATAAATCAAGTAAATCAAAAATACCGAATATTCTGATTCACAATGATTTATCCAAATTAAAAGGTGGTCTGAATAGTGGATTTAAAATGTCAATTTGTTAACATTTTGAGCCTATTTTTTTGATTTTATCCTCAAATTGCTCCCTGTCATCAAGGGCTGCATTCTTGATTTTCGCCCTGTAGTTGTATATTGTATTGACAGAATAGCGCAGTAAAGAGGCGATGTGGGAGGATTGTGT
>JALFNZ010000025.1 GCA_022774085.1 Bacteroidales bacterium | reverse complement strand
GACTTTCAGGCCGGCATGCAGAACAGGCGTTTCGGATCCAACGGATTCTATGCCGCCTACAATCCCGACCAGTATGAGCAGACTGCAACTTATCTTGCTTCTTTGAAATGGAATTATGCCCTGAATGACTTGGATTTGAGCGCATCTATTTCATACAGAAAGAATTACGACAGGTATGAATGGCAGAAGGGCACCCCGTCCAACTGGCACAATACCGACAATGCCGGTGCGGAGGTCTTTGCACAATACAGTTGGATTGCAGGAGCTACATCCCTCGGGGCCGACCTTATGTACAACCATATTTTCTCTTCCAATCTCGGCGAGACATTGGACAGCCCAAGGGGAAAGGACGGACGGTACAAGAAAGCCAAGAGCAGGACTTCGGTCAACGCATACCTCCGTCATCAGAAGTCTTGGGAGATTCTGGACATCAGTGCAATAAACACAAAATACTGTGACTTCGGCGGCATTATGATGCCGGGTATCTGGGCCACTGCCGGCATCGTCATCACCCTTCCCGAGTAACCTACCCTCCTTATGGCCGGCCAACCATGGTCATGGCCTCTCCGGCCATCCTGGGGCACGAACAGGTTGAGGAATCGTTCCAAGGACCAGTGTGGCTCATGCAAATGGTTCCGTATTTTTCACAAACTTTTGGTTAGTACGGTAAAATTTTCCTAATTTTACCGTACTAACCAAATAATGCTATACAGGAAATGAAACGGATAATCCTTCTTTTGATTGCAACGGTCATCTCAGCGGCAATTTCGAGCGCTGAAGGATACAAAACTGAGAATAATATTCTTTACAAAGCGGAAAATGATGAATATTCTGCAAAAATGTGCAGGCTTGACGTTGCATACGAGCAAGGTGCGAAGGATCGCCCGGTGATTGTCTGGTTCCATGGCGGAGGCCTTACCTCGGGAAGCCGCTTTGTTCCCCGGACTCTGACCAGGGATGGTGCCGTCGTGGTAGGAGTGGGCTACCGTTTTGTTACTGAAGTGGATCTAGCGGATGTCCTGGATGATGCCGCAGCCTCTGTAAAATGGGTTATGGACAATATCGGCCAATACGGAGGGGATGTTAATAAAATATATCTTGCCGGCCATTCAGCCGGTGGATATATAGTGGATATGCTCGGTCTCGACAAACATTATCTGGCCAAATATGGAATAGATGCGGACTCAATGGCTGCCATTGTACCGTATAGCGGACAGGTCATTACCCATTTTGCCCAGAGAAAGAAAAATGGAATCAAGGAACTTACACCAACCATTGATGAATTTGCCCCGCTTTATTTTGTCAGAGCAGATGCTGCGCCATTCCTTGTCATTTCGGGAGATCGTGAAATGGAACTTTATGGAAGATATGAGGAAACAGCTTATTTCGTACGTATGTTGCGTCTGAACGGTCATAAGGATGTCACTTTCTTTGAACTTGACGGCTTTGACCACGGTGACATGGCCGAACCGGGACATCTCATTCTCCTTAAATATATCAGAAAAAGGAAATAAAAGGTAATATAAGAAATGATTATGGAAGAAAATCACATGAAATATATGCAGCTGGCAATTGAAGAAGCCAGAACCGGAATAATGAATAATCATGGGGGACCTTTCGGGACAGTCATCGTCAAGGACGGGGAAGTTGTCGCTGCGGGGCACAATATGGTATTGGCCAACAATGATGCCACTGCCCATGGAGAAATTGAAGCAATAAGGGCAGCCGGACTCAAACTGCATACATATGACCTGAAAGGATGTACCCTCTATACCACCGGTGAGCCTTGCCACATGTGCCTGTGTGCTTGTATGTGGGCAAATATTGATAAAATCTACTATGGCTGTACGATTGAAGACAACGGTCTGATAGGATTCAGGGATGACAAGTTCGACAAGATTTTTGGTGGCAGGGAAAAATTGCAGGGCTTCCTCAATGAACTCGGGCGAGAGGAATGTCTTGAACTTTTCAGCTTTTACCGTTCCCTCAGGAGAAAGATATATTGACAAAAAGGAACTTTGCCAATATGAGAATAATTGCGACGGGCGACTGGCACCTGGGCAATCTGTTCCATGGAAACGACAGATTGCCCGAAAATGCAGATTGTCATCACTTCTGGCAATCATGATTAGGCATCAAGACTGGAAGCACCGCGCCCACTGCTCTCACGTCACAAAGTTGAAATACGGGGAAGGATACACCGAGTATGGCAGGATGACGGGTGGTGACTCTGAATTGCCGCTAACACATGTTATTTTTCGAGCCAATCGTACACCAAAGGCATTACGATGTCATCATATTCAGCTGATACAAAAGAGCCGAAAGTGCCAAGATTGGCTTTATTGAAACCGTGGTTTGCTCCTTCTATAAGGTGCAACTCTGCGTTCTTGTATTTTACACTGGCTTCTTCCGCAACTGAGGATGGCACAATAAAATCCTTTGTTCCCTGAATGATCAGCACCGGTCCCGGGTAGTTTCCGATGTGTTCCATAATGTCATAATCTTTCAGAGATTGGGTAAACGCTGTTTCCATGCCCGGAAAACCGGAGAATCCGTTTACAAGGGATGATATGTTGAATGCCGGGTAGAACAGAATAAGTCCGGACACTGATGAAGGCATTTCCTCGGCGACAAGAGCTGAAACTACGCCACCGAGGCTGCTTCCCATAAGATAGATTCTGGATTTATCGACATAATCAAGGGCGCTGATTGTCTTCATGACAGTCTTAAGGTCCTCAATTTCAGTAAACAGGGTCATGTCATCGACATTTCCTTCGCTGAGGCTTTCCTTGCTTCCACCACGAAAGTCAAAGCAATATGACGCATAGCCATGCAAAGCCAGTAAATCGGCATATCCTGCCATGGCGGCATGGGTTAGGGAACTGCTGTGGGACAGAATAACAGTCGGAAGTTTCCCGCTATGGTTTCCGGGCAAATACATCTGGCCGAAAATCCGGCTGCCTTCACTTCCGCACCATATTTCTTCTTTTAGATTGCTTAATTCAGACACTTCTCCATCATTAATCTTCACACATGAAGCAAGCACAAATGCCGTCGTAAGCAGGAGCAATACACTTGAAATTCTTTTCATTTTCTTTAAGTTTTTCATACTATCAAAAATTTTCATGTTCGGTTTCATAACAAAGCTGCAAATATAACAATCATTTCGATTTGTTGTACA
The DNA here is from genome assembly GCA_022774085.1 of Bacteroidales bacterium. GTDB lineage: Bacteria > Bacteroidota > Bacteroidia > Bacteroidales > UBA932 > Cryptobacteroides. The sequence goes on along the minus strand of JALFNZ010000025.1, from coordinate 581 downwards.
CGGTAACCATAAGTGCAGATACGGTTGACGAAAACGGGAATCGAAAGAGCGTTATGTCTTTGCAAGTCTGGAGGAAAGGGCGTATTGCCCTCAAGGATTACCTGCATATCAGCATCATTGCTGTTTTAATTATGTAAAAACACTACCTTTGCAGTCCGATTTACGGAGGGGGGCTGAGGCTGACCAAAAGTCTGCCCTTGACTCACTGAATTGTTTAAATTTTATCAGGTATGGAGGCAAGAGAAATAGACAGCAGGTATTCTTATGGAAGAATTTGGAAGATAGCTTATCCGATTCTCATAAGCCTTGTGATGGAGCAGATGATAGGTATGACCGACACAGCATTCCTTGGCAGGGTGGGGGAGATTGAGATAGGAGCATCTGCTTTGGCCGGGGTGTATTATATGGTCATTTTCATGCTCGGCCTTGGCTTCAGCATAGGCGTGCAGATAATCATTGGACGGAGAAACGGAGAAGGACACTACCGGCAAGCTGGGGAGGTATTCTGGCATGGATTGTATTTCCTTCTGGCATTGGCGGTGGTGATAACCGCTGCGTCTGAGTGGCTGTCTCCGAAAATA
>JALFNZ010000022.1 GCA_022774085.1 Bacteroidales bacterium | reverse complement strand
ATCTATCTTTCCATCATAATCAATGAAACCGACCACAGCAAAAAGGATGACATCCAGAAGCTCGAGAAGAAAATGATGCACACTCTCATCTCTCTCGGCATCGATAGGAAAAACCTGACAGTCAGGGATTTAGGAAGCAATTTCCGGCAATATGTCCTCAGAAGGAATGATATAGAACTTTCAAAGGAGTACGAACTGAAGACTTCCTCCGCCCAGACTGCTGCAAAGGTCATTCTCGCACTGGAGACAATCGGAATCTCTAATGTATCCGTTTCAAGGGTTGAGTGTTCGAAAATAGAAGACTACAGGGATGAAGTCAGGGTTGAAGCGATCAAGGAGGCACGCCGCAAGGCAGAACTGCTCACCGGAGCGCTTGGAGAGGTGGTCGGAAAGCCCCTTGTAATCGTGGATCAGAACTATGGAAGGCCTTACGCAAGTGCCCGAGGGGTAATGATGCGGATGAAATCCGTCAATGATTCTGTTGATGAGGAAACTTTTGATGTAGCTGACATCGAATTCGAAAGCCTTACCATAGAAAGCAGCATCCATGTCAAGTTTGAAATTCTATAATGAGGAGAAATCAACCTTTGGTTCGGTGAGTGGAAATGGGGATGTCCAGGGACTGGGCAACAACTAAAATATCTTTATTTCCAGAGTTTGGATGAGATGGTCACGAACTCCACCTTCCCGTCGATGTAGTCGGCAAAAACCTCCATAGCCGGCTTTCCGCCGGGCATCCTGCAGCTCCCGCAGCCACCGCAGGCCGGAGCCTTGCAGTGGAAGCGTTCTCTGATATAGTCAAGCCTCTCCTCCTTTGTGGAGTAGTCTGTTTTTGGTGCAATCATAAAGGAAACAGCCTTAGTCAATAATCACCACCGTTCCGGAAGCGGTTACCATAAGCATACCGTTATCCGCACCGAGTACCTCATAGTCGATGTCGATGCCGACAACAGCGTTCGCTCCCATACTGCGTGCACGCTGGGACATCTCATCCATAGCCTTCTGACGCGCATCTAAAAGTTCGTTCTCGTATGATCCGGAGCGTCCGCCGACAATGTTCCTGATGCTTGCGGCAAAGTCCTTGAGGAAATTGACTCCGGTAATGACTTCTCCGAAGACGACTCCCTTGTATTCCCTGATTGTGTGGCCTTCAATGGCCGGTGTAGTGGTGAGTATCATATTATTTAGCTTTAATAAATTGTGTCAATATCCATCTGACGAAATATAAAAATATGGGGGGGAGGGTACTAATTTTTCTTTTCACCCAGGACACAGTATCTTATGAATGGAATGCGTTTGAGTAATTCATACAGTAGTGGCGTGAGTATAAATACTGCAATTGTCAGAAGGCTATATATGCACGCCGGAGGCATCTGCGTCTTTGCCTTCAGGAAATAACCGCATGTGGCAATCACCGCATAGTGGACAATATAGATACCGTAGCTAGAGCGTGTCATATATGAAGCGAAAGCGCCTGTTCTGTCGAACGAGCTCTTGAACCACCCCATCATTGCAAGGCACATAAGCCATCCGTAGATATTGTTAAGAGGAGAACTCAGATACTCTGGCAATGTGTTGTCCTGACCGAATCCCGTCACTGTCAGAATGATGCCAGAAACCAACGCACATACCATTAGCGGAAGCCATGAGCGGCTAACAATTTCCTGAACCCTGTCATGGGAGAATACAAAATATCCCATCAGAAATGGAATCAGATAGAATGCAGGCTTGTAGAGGTTCCATAATCCGTTAGCCCCTGCAGGGTTAGGCTCCATTATTAAAGTCTGATGTCCCATCCAGAAGAAGACTCCCATAAATATAAGCGGAACAATCCCTGGCTTGCCACAGAGTTCCATGAACTTGCCTTTTGCATCCATCTTTCTGACAATGAGTAGAATAAGAGAAAGCAGCCAGAGATCCTGGATGAACCATAACGGGCCGATGCCACTGATTGACCATATCAGGTATTTTACGGCACCCGGGAGTTCTGCAATAGTTTCAGCTGCCGGCCCAGCCATTGTGTTAACCCGGCCTATGACGGCTCCCAGAAAGAATATTCCTATGGTTGAAGGAACGAGAAGTTTTCTTGTACGTCTCTTGAACCACTCCTTTGCAGGCTGTTTTTCCAAGGCATATCGCGCGCTGATACCTGCCAGAATGAACAGCAGAGGCATGAACCAGGGGTAAAGTAAATACATGACTGCATCTTGATACTGTGGTCCGTCACCGAAACCTCCTATTCCTCCGAATACCCCCTTATTGTTGTAGAAATATATGACATGATAAAACAGCACAAGAAGGACCGTCACCCAGCGCAGATTGTCTATCCAATGCTTTCTCATTTTGTCAGTCCCTCCATAACCTGGCCGACAAGATCCTCGAAAATCTGAGTCTTGACGAGCGCCATTCCATTCTGATCGCCAAGCAGCAGCAACGCGTCTCCAGACTTTATGTCATATTGTCTGCGTGCATCGCGAGGGATTACTATCTGTCCTTTGTCGCCCACCTTCACTACTCCGAAGATGTATTTTCCGTCTTTTTCCTGCATGAAAAGTTAGATTTGTTGGAATTTTCCCACAAAT
>JALFNZ010000010.1 GCA_022774085.1 Bacteroidales bacterium | reverse complement strand
GTCAGATTCGGTGCAAACATAAATGCCTACACTTCCAGGAATGAAACCGTTTACAATCTGTCTTCAATTCCTCTTGTAAGGGAGTCTTTCATAGATTCAGTCTTGCTGGTTCTGCATGATTGGTCCACAGATATCTCGTGTGAACTGGAGGCACTGAATGCGGAAAGAGGTGTCATCAGTGAGGAGTGGAGACGCCGGGACGATTCACGTACAAGGATGGCTATGAAACAGAATGCCCTGATATACAGAGGAAGCAAGCAAGCCCAAAGGAGCGTTATCGGCACTCTTGAGGTGATCAACAACTTCAAAAGGGAAGAAATCCTCGACTTTTATGACAAATGGTATCGTCCTGACCTGCAGGCAATTGTCATTGTCGGAGATATTGATGTCAGGGAAATGGAGAAAAAGGTCAAAAGTTGCTTTTCCGATATTCCAGCAAGGGAGAATCCAGCACCGAAAGAGGTATTTATGGTACCCGATATTGAAGAGCCTCTGATGGAAGACATGACTGACAGCCAGATAAAATATCAGACACTGAAGGTAATTCACAGACAAAAATTTCCTTCTTGGGAAGAGCGTTCAACATACGGATTTGTAAAAGATGCCCTCATACGTGATATCCTCACCAATGCAGTTGAGATGAGGTTGAAGGAGGCTGTGAAAGAGAATGATTGCCCGGCAAAATCTGCTGTAGTAGTGACAAATCAGTATAGCTCTGAGTTCTACATCACTCTTTTCACTATTTCGCCAAAGAAAGAAGACCATCTTGAAGAGTTGCTGACATTCTACACCGAACAGATGAACAGCCTGAAAGCATTCGGCTTGTCCGAAGATGAAGTGGCAAATGCTGTATTCACCTCTATGACAAGGCTTAAGCTCGACAAGGAATATTCAGACAAAGATATTGCTGACAAGGACCTTGTCAATGTCTGCAAGGAGCATTTCCTGAGGGGCTATCCATGCATCCTGCCTTCCGAAATGAAGAGGATACAGAAGAGCCTTATTGAAGAAATAACCCCTGAAGAAGTGAATGCCTATATTTCCAAGATGTTCACGGACAGCCAGATGATATATGCATACAGTTGCAATGAAAGCAAGAAGGAAATCCTTCCTGGGAAAGAAAGGATGAAGGAAATAATTGCTCAGGCAAATGCAAAGGAGCCTCAGAAAAGGTTCCTTACATTCGAACACATTTCTCTTGATGTCGATGTTCCTCAGGGCAGAATTATAAATACCCGTCCTATCAAGGGAACCCGAAGCGAAGTGTGGGATCTTGACAATGGCGCCAAAGTCTATTGGACCCCTTCTGATGAAGTTCAGTCACCTGTCCATTTCGCTGCAACATATTACTTTGATACGGGATATGCCGCCTTCGACCAGGAGAAGATAGGAGCTTCCAAAGCAGCTGTCGGATATATGAGCAGATATATGGGATTCCGCGGAACCGACCGTTCACGCCTGCAAAGCATGCCGTCATGCTCCGGAGTTGACCTGACGACATATTTCAAACGGGATATGGCTACGATTTCCGTGCTTTCAAACAAGAAGAATGCTAAGAAAGCTCTTGCCATGGCTTATCTTCAGCTTACAGAGCCTTATATGGGCGAAAAGGTATTGCTTGACCATTTTGTAGAGAACAGCCTTTCGGCTCTAGGCAAGACTAAGACCAACCAGCAATTGTTCAAGGAAAAAGTCAGGGATATCCGTTTCGGCAAACATCCGTGGGCGGCTGAGCCTGATTCAAGTGATGTACTGCAACTGAATCAGGAATTCCTGGAAGATGTTTTCAGACGCAGTTACTCCGGAACCGAACGTTTGAGCGTGTATATTTGCAGTGACCTGGACAAAGAAACGGTGCAAAATCTTGTTCGTCAATATATTGCATCATTGAAACTCCCAGAAAACAAGACAATTGCAAAGGTCAAACCGACAACGCCATGCTACAATGGCAAGATCCGGCTCGATGAAAAATATCCATTGGAGTCTGCTCCAAAAAGCATCATCGAATACAATTTCAGAGGCAAGACCAAGCTTGACACCAAGAGCCTTTTGTGTTTTGATATTCTCGACTACATCATGTCTTTCCGTTATATCAATCAGATTAGGGAAGCCCGTGGAGGCACTTATAGCGTCAGCTTCAACACGGAAATCAGAACAGAAAACTCAGGAGTATTCGAGTCCACCGTTTCTTTCCAGACTCGTCCCGAGATGAAGGATATCCTTATCGAGGATGTTGAAAATGAACTGAGAAGTCTGGCTCTTGACGGCCCAGAGGCAGAGGAAATGGATGCTGCTGTGAAATATCTGTCAAAATATAACCGGGAGGTGGAAGAGAATGCCAAGGAATCCGTTTCATCAAAGAATATGAAACTTATCAGAAAGGTAGAATACGG
>JALFNZ010000005.1 GCA_022774085.1 Bacteroidales bacterium | reverse complement strand
ATACTTGATTATGAGCGAAACTGACATTCAGAAACAGAGCCTCCGCTCACGTGGCATCTGCGTGATAATACCGACATACAACAATGCCGGTACCATTGCCTCTGTCACGGAGAGAGCCCTGGCCCAATGCCTGGATGTGATAGTTGTGTGTGACGGTTGCACGGACGGCACTGTCGGAATCTTGGAAAGCCTGCCAGAGAGGCCCATATTGGTCGAACTGAAGAAGAATTCCGGAAAAGGAACTGCATTGAAGGAAGGTTTCAGAAAGGCACTTGAAATGGGATTTGCCTATGCCATCACCCTTGACGGTGACGGCCAGCATTTTCCTGAGGACATCCCCCTGATGCTTGAAGCCAACCGCAAACATCCCGGAGCTTTGATTGTGGGACAGAGGAAGTACCTCAAGGACATGCCCCGGAGCAAAGGCAGCAAATTTGCCAACTCATTCAGCAATTTCTGGTTTGCAGTACAGACGGGCCATTATCTTGCTGACACTCAGACGGGTTACAGGTTATATCCTTTGAAAAAACTGCATGGTCTGTCATTGCTGACTTCAAGATATGAGGCAGAACTTGAACTGATGGTACTTGCCTCGTGGCACGGAGTGAAATTGGTTAACCAGCCTGTAGAAGTCTATTATCCTCCCGTAGAGGAAAGGGTATCGCATTTCAGACCGGGGAAAGATTTCGCAAGAATCACAATTCTCAACAGCATATTGTGTTTGCTTGCAATTGTTTACGGATATCCTCTTACTTTGCTGAGGGCCATTATGACATTCCTGAGAACATTATATTCCTTCCTGGTTTTCTTTATCAATACAATGTTCATCATGACCCCTCTTGTGCACCTTTACCTTTTTTTCGGAAAAGTAACCGAGAAAAAGAAATACAATCTGCACAGGGTGCTGCATTTCATGTCTGAATTTGTGCTGAAAATCCATGGCATACCTGGTCTTAAATATACAGAATCAAACAAATACGGTGAAGATTTTAGCAAACCGGCTGTACTTATATGCAATCATCAGTCACATCTTGACCTGATGCCGATGCTTGCTCTGACTCCTAAGATCATCGTCCTGACGGCTGACTGGGTATGGAAGAATCCGGTGTACCGGTACACTATCAGAAATGCTGAATTCCTGCCTGCAACGTATGGCATGGATGCCATAATGCCTCAGCTGAAGTCGCTGGTTGAGCGTGGATACAGTATCTGCGTATATCCGGAAGGAACCAGAAGTCAGGATCTGAGCATAGGACGTTTCCATCAGGGGGCATTCCATATTTCCCGGACTCTTGGGGTTGACATCATTCCGATGGTGATATACGGCACAGGCAGGGCATTGCCAAAGCACGGAAGATTGCTCAGAAAATGGCCAGTCCATCTGGAAATCAACAAGAGACTATCCCCTTCCGAACTTGCCACAATGGCTGGACAAACAACAAGGGAACAGGCCTCATGGATGAGGAAATGGTATAAGGAAAGATATACTGAATTAGCAGACAGATTTGAACAGAATGTGTGATGTAATAATCATAGGATCAGGTCTTGGAGGCCTCACATGCGGATATATCCTCCAGAAAAATGGTTACCATGTGACCATTTTGGAACAAGGTGCGCAGATTGGAGGTTGTTTGCAGTGTTTTAGCCGAGGTGGAGCAAAATTTGAGACCGGCATGCATTTCATCGGCTCCGCCCTGCCCGGACAGACGATGGACAGGCTGATGCACTTTTTCGAAATGGATCAGGTGAAACTCAGCCAACTTGATACCGACGGATATAATACCATATCCGTAGATGGGGGCATATTCCGCTATGCAAACGGCAGGGAGGCATTCATCGAACAGATGGCATCCTACTTCCCTTCCCAGAAGGATGCTCTTGTCCGTTATATGGACATAATAGGACGGATAGCTGCAGCATCGACCCTATCCTCTCTCACTTCGGAGGAAAGGGACATGGCTGCGAACAATGAATATCAGCTCAGGTCCATAAACGAAGTCCTTGACGGACTGTTCAGCGACGAACTGCTCAAAAAAGTAATAGTCGGAGACCTTCCTCTGTATTCTGCTGAACTGGACAAGACACCATTTTCACAGCATGCCTATATCATGGATTTTTACAATGCAAGCGCATTCAGGGTCGAGGGAGGAAGTGACGCGATAGCACGAAGCCTTGCAGAGAGCATCCGGAATATGGGCGGAGAGATATTGACCCGGAAAAAGGTGAGCAGAATCATCTGCAACGACATCCGCGCCACGGGAGTTGAAACAGCAGATGAGACATTCTACAAAGCGGATTATATCATAAGCACCGTTCATCCGAACAGACTGCTGGAAATGCTTGATACAAAACTGATCAGACCTGCTTTCAGGACCAGGATAAACAATATTCCACAGACTGCCGGAGGCTTTGCCGTCTATTTGAAATTCAAGGAAGGCATGATGCCTTACATGAATACTAACTATTTTGGATATGACTACGGAACCCCTTGGAACTGTGAATGTTACACAGAAGAACAATGGCCAAAGGGCTTCTTGTACATGCACATGTGCAGTAAAGACAGGCAGCAATGGGCACGCAGCGGAGTCATCTTGTCTTATATGAATATCTCCGAAGTGTCACAATGGGCAGGAACCTCCGTCATGCATCGTGGAGAGTCCTATGAACAGTTCAAGAGGGAGCATGCAGAGCGTCTGCTTGACAGCGTTGAGAAGCATTTCCCGGGCTTCAAATCCAAAATTGAAAGTTATACGACATCCACTCCCCTTACCTATGTCGATTATACCGGCACTGAAGGAGGGTCGATGTACGGAGTGGCAAAAGACATAAATGCCGGTCCTGCTGGCAGGGTTCCATACAGGACGAAGATACCGAACCTTCTTCTTGCTGGACAGAATGTCAATTCCCATGGAATGCTGGGAGTCATTGTCGGAACCCTTGTCACATGCAGCGAACTGGTCAGGACCGAAAACTTATACCTGCAAATCAACGGAAAAAACTGATAATTATGAAATCCACTGCAGTAATCATAGGCGGAGGCCTGGGAGGATTGTTTACGGGAGCAATACTTTCAAAGGAAGGCGTAGGTGTGACCGTCATTGAAAAGAATGCGACTCCAGGTGGAGGACTTCAGAGCTTCGTACGCCATGGAGAGACTTTTGACACCGGAATGCATGTAATTGCTGGCATGCATGAGGGGGGCAATATAAGAAGGATATGTGATTATCTTGGAATAACCGACAAGATTCATATCAAGGATGTAGATTCGGATGTCATTGACAGCCTTTACTTTGCACAGGACAAAAAAACATACAGGATTGCAAGCGGAAAGGAAAATTTCATCAATTCTCTTGCTGAAGAATTTCCCCATCAGAGGAAGAATCTTGAAAACTATGTGAAGGCTCTGTATGATATTGTGTCTGAGATAGATTTGTTCTATCTGCGTGCCTCGGAAACGTTCATGCCTATCCATGGTGAGGATTTCATGATGAGTGTGCAGGATTTCATCGCAAAGTATATCAGCGATGAAAAACTCCGTTCAATCCTTGCCTATATGAATCCATTGTATGGAGGACGTGACAATATGACCCCTGCATATCTGCATTCCCTGATAGCGGTTCTTTACATCAACGGACCAAGCCGTTTTGCCGGAGGTAGCGTGCTCTTTGCCAATACATTGGTGGAACTGATAAGGGAAAACGGGGGTGAAGTCATCCTCGCTGATGGTGTTTCAAAAGTATTCAGCCAGGAAAGGCGCATAACAGGAGTTTTGACGCGCAAAGGACGCAGATTAGAAGCCGACTGGTACGTCTGTGCGATACATCCATGCACTTTTTTTCAGCTGCTGGATGAGCCTTCAGTCCTTCCGAAGGCCTACAGGACCCGTCTTGACAATCTGCCAAACTCCTATTCGGCATTCACAATGAACATTAAACTCAAGCCAGGGACTTTCCGCTATTTCAATTATTCCATGTACTATATGAGCCGCTACGACCGGATATGGGATTTTGACCGGGCAGATGTGAAATGGCCTCTGGGATTTTTGTGCATGACTCCTCCGGAGATTGAACAGGGAGAATTCTCCACAAAATTGATTATCACGGCGCCGATGGTATGGGAGCATGTGAAAAAGTGGGAAAATACCACGGTAGGACACCGTGGGGAAGAATATGAGAAATGGAAGCAGGAATGTTCAGAAACCCTGCTGAACATGATTGAGGAGATGTTCCCGAATATCAGGGACTGTATCCTCGAAATCAATACAGCCTCCCCTCTTACAATCAGAGATTACTATGGTGTCAAGGACGGATCCATGTGCGGTTTTTCAAAAGACTGGAAGAATATAACGATTTCTCAGGTGCCCGTGATTACCAAGGTGAAGAATCTGCTCATGACAGGCCAGAACTGCAACGCCCACGGCTTTTGCGGAGTCCCTCTGACCGCCATCAATACCTGTGAGGTGATACTTGGCAAGAACTACGTACTCGACAGAATTAACAAAATTTAACAATCTATTCATGTACAGCGATATAAGACCATATTACGATAATGAGATACCTCAGGCGATGAGCCGGATCTCAGAGAATTCGATGTTTCCGGTACTGGCTTCCTATGTCTTCCCGGACAAACCGACAGAGCAGGTCAGGGACATGGTCAGCAGCATAAGCACGATTGCAGATTTCCAGAGGAAGGTAATGTTCCATGCCAACGAAAGAATCATTGCCAAGAGCATCACTGAGTTCACATTCGACGGGATGGAGAATATCGAAAATTCGCGCAGTTATGTGTATCTGTCCAACCACAGGGACATAATGCTCGATGCTTCCCTCCTTCAGAATGCCCTCTTGATGAACGGTTTTGATACCACCGAAATCACTTTCGGAGCCAATCTGATGCAGGGGCAACTTGTCATTGATATCGGGAAATCAAACAAGATGTTCAGGGTTGAACGTCCAGGAGGCAGCATCAGGGAGTTCTACAAGGCCTCGATGCACCTTTCAGAATATATCAGGCACACAATAGTTGAAAAGAAACAGTCTGTCTGGATTGCACAGCGCAACGGCCGCACCAAGGATGGAAAAGACCGCACAGACCAGGGAATCATCAATATGTTCAGGATGAGTTCAGAAGGCAAATCCACATCACTCTCCCAGCTGAATCTTCTTCCTGTGAGTGTGTCCTATGAATGGGAACCGTGCGATATCCTGAAGACATTGGAACTGTACGCCAGGAGAAAGGGACCATATTTAAAGAAACCGGGAGAAGACCTTAACAGCATCCTGACCGGTATCCTTCAACCGAAGGGTCGTGTGCATTTCCATATATGTGAACCTATATCAGAGCTTGATATGGAACCATATAATGAATTGCCTTCAAATGATTTCAATAAAAGAGTTGCTTCGCTTGTGGATCAGAGAATCTGCAGCGCATACAAACTCTGGCCAAACAATTACATTGCTCATGACATGCTCAGGGGATGTTCAGACCATGCCTCGGAATATGATGAATCCTCCAAGGCAAAATTCCTGGAACACCTTTCAGCCCTGGACAGATATGAGAATGAATGTAATGTGGAAGAATTGAAAAAGATAATGCTGGGTATTTATGCAAGCCCTCTTGACAGCGCATTATTGTTCAGCAGGAAATGAAACTTATATTGAAAATATACGACTATTTCAAAGGGCATGGCCGTGTGCTGTGGCTATCCCTGGCTTTGGTCATGGTCATTCTTGTCTGCCTTGTCACAAGACTGAAATTCAGCGAGAATATCAGTGATTTCATGCCACTTGAAAAGTCGGAACAAGAGGCACTGGAGGTGTATCAGAACATTTCCGGTGCAATTCGCCTGTACATTCTTTTCAACAATCCGGACGACCCGGACATGACCATAGATGCCATTGAGTGCTTTGTGGACAATGTAATGCAAAGAGACAGTCTGGGCTGGTGCGAAGACCTCACGGCGCAGTTCGACATGGCCATGATTCAGGAAGTCGCCGCTTTCGTATATGAGAATATCCCCTACTTCCTTACGGAAAATGACTATGCAAGGATGGACAGCCTGCTCGCGGTGCCGGGCTACATTCCGGACCAGATTGAGCGTGACCGGCAGATGCTGATGTTCCCCACGGGAGGAATGATGACGGCAAATCTATCCAGGGACCCGCTCGGCTTTTTCACGCCTGTTCTGTCAACCCTACAGCGCTCAAGCGGACAGAATATCTTCGAAATGTATGAAGGATATATCTTCACACCCGACATGAGCCGTGCCATAGCCATGGTCAGCTCCCCGTTCGGGAATAGTGAGACAGAGCATAATACCGTATTGCTCAGCATCTTGCATGAATCAATCAAGCAGATGCAGGCTTCATTCCCTCAAGTCGGAGCTACTGTTGTCGGAGGCCCGGAGATTGCCGTCGGAAACTCTGACAGGATAAAGAAAGACAGCGTGATTGCCATCTCGCTTTCTGTCATATTCATACTTATGCTGGCATTCTATGCCATAGGTTCCTTCCGCAATATTCTGCTGATTTTCCTGTCCATAGGTTGGGGATGGCTCTTTGCCATGGGTGGGATGGCCTTGTTCGGGGGCAATGTCTCCATCATCGTCATCGGTATATCCAGCGTCATATTGGGCATAGCGGTCAACTACCCTCTCCACCTGATCGTGCACTCGTCCCATGTGCCGGATATGAGGCGGACAATCAAGGAAATAATGGCACCATTGGTAGTGGGCAACATAACGACTGTGGGAGCCTTTCTGGCCCTTGTGCCACTCCAGTCCACCGCTCTTCGGGACCTTGGCACATTCGCTTCCCTGCTGCTTGTGGGTACCATTCTTTTCGTTCTTCTTTACCTTCCGCACATGGTAAAGACAAGGCCTGCCCACAATCCTCAGACCAAACTGATAAACCGGATTGCTGCATTCTCGCCGGAGAACTATAAATGGCTGACCGTGCTTGTTGCCCTGCTCACCCTGATACTGACCTATTTCAGTTTCAAGACCGAGTTTGACTCCAACATGTCCAATATCAATTACATGACTCCTGTCCAGAAGGAAAACATGCAATACTTCCAGAGTCTTGTATCGGATAAGGCATCTTCTGATGTATCAAATGTTTATGTGCTTTCCAAGGGAGAAGATTCAGACCAGGCACTCCAGAGGAATGCACAGCTCAGGCCTGTGATTGACAGCCTTATGGCCACTTCTGACATTCTCTCATGCAGTTCTGTGGAGCCCTTCCTTTCTTCATTGCATGAGCAGGAGAAAAGGCTCGGGATGTGGAGAGATTTCGTTTCCCGCCACAAGGAAGAACTCACCGGAACACTCAGCATGGCAGCTGTTTCACAAGGCTTTTCAAAGCATGCTTTCTCCCCTTTCATGAGCTTGGTGGAAAATGCTGCCGATTTCACTCCCAAGGAGATTCCATATTTTGCACCTCTTACAAAACTCATTTTGAATCAGAATGTTACATCACTGGACAATTCTGTCTATATCGTTAATGTACTGAGTGTTCCAAATGACAGGATAGGCAAAGTCGAGTCATGTTTTGACAACAGCTTTGACATAGCTTCCCTTAACAGTTCCCTTTCCAACAACCTGTCAGACAACTTCAACTATATCGGCTGGGCCTGCTCGCTTATAGTCTTCATTTTCCTTTGGTTCTCCTTCGGAAGCCTGGAACTGGCTCTGATATCCTTCCTTCCGATGGCAGTGAGCTGGATATGGATTCTCGGAATCATGGCCTTGCTGGGCATCAAGTTCAACATAGTCAACATAATACTTGCAACATTCATTTTCGGACAGGGAGACGATTATACCATCTTCATGACCGAGGGATGCCAGCATGAATATACATTCAG
>JALFNZ010000158.1 GCA_022774085.1 Bacteroidales bacterium | reverse complement strand
TTCCACTTCTTCTTCACTGAAATCCAGCTCGAGCTCCATCAAAGACACGATTTCGAGCAAGCTGGAGCGCATCTTTTTCAATTCTGAAGAGAAGCCTCCCTTGAGTTGACGCATTGCAATCCTGTGAGCAGCAGCATTCTGCGATGCTATCACATCTGCTACGGCCTCAGCTTGGGCGAGGTCCATCTTGCCATTTATGAATGCCCTCTGGGTGAATTCGCCGGGCTCGGCACTCCTTGCACCGGCCTTAAGCAAAAGGTTGATTATCTGAGAAACGATGTAGGCTGAGCTGTGGCACGATATCTCCACGGAATTCTCTCCCGTGTAGGAATGCGGAGCCTTGAAAATGCTGATGAGCACCTGATCAAGAATTTCTCCCGATTCACTGAAAATCGTGCCGAAACGGATGCTGTAGCCTTCGGCTTCGCTGATTTTGCCTCGCTTGCATTTCACAACCGTATCTGCAATGGTCAGCGCCTGAGGGCCGCTCACCCTGATTACCGAGATGGCACCTGTTCCCGGAATGGTCGCAGGTGCGCAGATTGTATCATCGTTTCCTGATATATACATAGCTCAAGTTTCACTAATTGTTACTTATTATGGTCCTGAAGGTTGTGCCGCTTGCGAAACATATGTTACCTGAGATACTTCTTGAAGAACTTCCAGATTTCCCCATAGGTATCCATGTCCTTGGCAGCCCAGCTGTGTCCGCCGTTTTCAACCTCATAAAGCCAGACTTCTGCTGAAGGACCGCCTTTCCATGCTGCTTTCCCTCCGCTGTAAACAGTCTTGGTGACTTTGTTTCTTATCAGAGGCAGTTCCTCCTGAGAGAACCGGCTGCAACCATTGATTGAAGTGACGTATGCAACTGCAAGTGGTACAGGAAGATATGCTCCCCAGCCGCCCTCGTTGTCCGGATCGCCGTTCCATAGGGAAGTCTTGTCCGTGGTTCCATGGACCTCCATGAATGGAACAGGGGAAGAGTATTCCCGGTCCATGTCTGTCAGGGTAAGACCGGCAATCGATGCTATTGCCGAAAATGTCTCAGGACTATGCATGGCCATCAGGTAACACATCTCTCCTCCGTTGGACATACCGGTAAGGAATACATCAGTTTTGCTCAAAGCATATTCCTTCTGAAGATGACAGATGAGTTTTTTCAGGAAGGCTATGTCGTCCTGCTTCCATCCTTTCTGGAATGGGTAGCCGACATTCCAGCTGTTCTTGCCTTTCGGGTCCCTGGCCCCTGTGGGAAAACATACGGCAAATCCTTCCCGGTCGGCAAGATCCAGGAACTGCACATGTCCCTTGGCCCCATTTCCTCCATAACCATGGAGAACGACAATCAGAGGACGTCCGGACTCAAAGGCGGGCGCATCAGAAGAAGGGAGATAAACAAAACATTCCCTCATAAGTCCCTGGTCTTTAAGTTCAATCCTCCTGCATCGTTTCTCAATGTCAGTGGGACCGTCCTGAGCTAGGCAATTAAGGCCTGATAGCCCGAGAAGAAGAAAAATTAAAAGAAAATATCTCTTCATATTGTCATTTAACCAAAGGAAAATCCGATAAAGACCTGCCGACAAAATCCGGGATGACATAATCGGCATACTGTGAAACAACCGAAGCAGGATTGGTCGTCGTCAGACCAACCAAAGTGGCACCTGAAGCCTTCCCGGCCTGAAGTCCGCTGACCGAATCCTCGAACACGATGGTCTTCGAAGGCCTGGCTCCGAACTTTTCCATTCCGCGGATGAAACATTGTGGAGAAGGCTTGGATTCAGTAAAATCTTCGCTCATCAGGACATGGTCGAACAAAGCACGCAACTGAGGGCGCCTGTTGAAGACAACTTCCATTTTCCTGGCATTTGAACTTGTGACGACGGCCATTGGTATTGCGGCGGATTTCAGGGAGTGTAAAAATTCTTCCGCTCCCGGAACAAAGTCATATGGCATGGAATTCTCAAATTCATCCAATTCTGCCGTAATCCTCTGTCTGTCAGAATTGTTGGTGAACCATTCGTCAAATATATGAACCAGGGTCTGCCCCTTGATTCTCCTGCAGAAATCCTCAATTCCAAGGTATTTCAAACCAATATTGTCCCAAAAGACAGTATAATTCGTCTCCGTGTCAAGTATTACTCCGTCCAAATCAAACAAAGCAACGATATTGCAATTTTCCATTCCTAAAGTTTTAATTGGCTGTTTACCTTTAATTGAGATAAACACATGGTTGCAAAGATATAAAAAATAGATGAACAATCCCTCATATTTGAAATAGCCGGTCAAAAGCAAGGTTTTATCAATTTTTATACTTAAATTTGCATGTTTTGTTGTTAATTTTTGGACAAAACCGAATCAATTTTGAAGTATTAAAATTAATTGACAATAAATATTTTATGGGAAAAGTAATACTGACTGGCGACCGTCCTACCGGTAAACTCCATCTGGGACATTATGTCGGTTCACTCAGAAGAAGGGTAGAGCTCCAGAATTCAGGCGAATTTGAGAAAATATTCATCATGATAGCTGATGCTCAAGCACTTACCGATAATGCAGATAATCCTGAAAAAATCCGTCAGAACATCATTGAAGTTGCTCTTGACTATCTGTCTGCAGGTCTTGATCCGGAAAAAGTGACAATCTTCATCCAATCACAGGTACCGGAGTTGTGCGAGCTTGCCTTCTATTACATGAACCTTGTGACAGTGCAGCGTCTTCAGAGGAACCCTACCGTGAAGACCGAAATCCAGATGCGCGGTTTCTCGGACAATGACGAAGAAGAGACTCAGAACAAAAAGGGAATTCCGGTCGGATTCTTCACCTATCCGATAAGCCAGGCGTCAGACATCACAGCATTCAGGGCAACCACCGTCCCTGTGGGCGAGGATCAGTGCCCTATGATTGAACAGACAAGAGAAATCGTACATAAATTCAATGCCGTATAT
The DNA here is from genome assembly GCA_022774085.1 of Bacteroidales bacterium. Classification (GTDB taxonomy): domain Bacteria; phylum Bacteroidota; class Bacteroidia; order Bacteroidales; family UBA932; genus Cryptobacteroides. The sequence continues at coordinate 74 of JALFNZ010000158.1, read as the reverse complement.
GGCGAGACTCTGGTAACTCCGGAAATCATGCTTCCGACCAACTGTGTATGCAGCCGCCTCCCGGGCACTGACGG
>JALFNZ010000021.1 GCA_022774085.1 Bacteroidales bacterium | reverse complement strand
GCTATGACTTCGTCAGAAAATCCTTCCTCTGCGAGTTTTTCAAAAGTCCAGTCAGTATCTTCTATGACATCATGTAGCACTCCTACAATCTTCTCCTCCTCGGTCTTTCCCATCTCCATTACGCGGAGAGGATGACCGATATAATCCCTGCCGGCTTTGTCAAACTGGCCTTGATGTGCCTCAGTTGCAATCTCTATTGCTCTTTGGAGGGTACTCATTTATCTATCTTTTTTAAAATGACTTCAGGGATGCTAAGCTTTACGCCGCCGAACTTATATCTTTTAATATCACAGTGCTCATCTTAATTCTTGTTTAGGTAGTTGTTTACAAATGCCTTGATGTATTCAACAAGAGCAGGGGAGTCAATTATCTTCACTTCATCTGCCAGACCGATTACGAATCCGCCTACGCCTGCGCCAGAGCGCAGACGTAATTGCCCATTGTCTCCGTACACCTTCAATTTCCTACTTTGAGTGTGACTTCAACGACAGCTACGTATGTATTTTGTAGTATAAGTCGTTTAACAAAGATAAATAAATTTTGATAATCCGTCTCTCAAGTGCCTAAAAATAGGTAGCAACGATAGCACTCGCACATCAAGACCTTTTACGGTACAACCAGCAATGCTGTCTATACGCAGATATGGATAGCCATTTGTGACTACCTGCTGCTTATCCTCGCGAAGAAGTAATATGGATTGAAGCCAAGTCTTCATACAATCTCAAACTCTATCAGACAAATGTATTCCTAAATGTCCATAGCTTCGCTGGTCTTAAGTATAATGTTTAATTTGATCAAGCTATGAAGACATTTTTCAAAATCTGCTTCGACGTGGTAGCCTTTCTGTTCAAGGCGTTGTTTGCCTTTGTCGGCATCATAATGATGATAATGTGTGACGGTGCTCCAGATTAATCTGAAGAGCGATTGTATTTGTTGTAATTATTTATATATTTGCCATATCATATTATGGAATAACAGTTGATATAAGATTATTTTGCATACTATATTATGGAATACACATTAGATATTTACTCGAAACAGCCAGAGCAGCTTATGCAGCGGATGGCCCAGAACTGCAAGGCGAGGAGGCTGGAGAGAGGATACAGCAGAAGGACGCTTTCGGAAAGGACCGGTGTTCCTGCTCCGACCATTGAGAGATTCGAGACCACCGGAAAGATATCCTTCGAGTCGTTCTGCGCGCTGGTCGTGGAGTTCGACTATTTTCAGGAGATGTCTCAGATCCTCTCAATGCCTAAGTACACTACAGGCAGCGAACTTGAAACCATCAACAGGAACAAGAAAAGACAAAAGGGACGATGATACCGGAAATCGAAAAAATAAACGTCTTCCATAATGAAGACTTTGTGGGAACCCTTCGGATGACTCCTGAAGGCCGCTCCTGCGTGTTCGAGTATTCTCCTGAGTGGATACAGGAAGGATTTGCCCTGTCTCCGTTTGAACTGCCGCTGAAGAGCGAACTGCTCTTCTCTCAGCCCGACAAGTTCGACAGGAACTTTGCTGTCTTCGAAGACAGCATGCCTGACGGATACGGTCTGTATCTTATCGACAGGATGCTCCGTAAGGAGGGCTTCCAGCTCAGGAACCTGACCCCTCTTCAGAGACTCGCCATCGTGGGCTCCTCAGGAATGGGAGCGCTCAGATACGAACCTCATGTAAACCTTGAGAAGACTAAAGCCAGGATAGGTGAGGAACAGCTGGATGACGTGCAGAGGAAGGCTCTGGAGATACTGTCTGAGAAAGGGGAGGGCGATGTATCCCTGCTCTATTACAACAGTGCCAATTCCGGAGGAGCACGTCCCAAGATCGTCATGTCTGATTCTCAAGGGCATCATTGGCTAGTGAAGTTCCGCCATACTTACGATTCCGCGGAGATAGGCCGTGAGGAATATCTCTACATGAATACTGCAAGGGAATGCGGCATAGATGTGCCACGCACAAGACTCATCAAAGATAATTATTTTGCCATAGAACGCTTCGATATCGAGAACGGTAAAGGCGTCCATGTCGTCACTGCAGCTGCACTGCTTCAGTCTGACTTCAGGAATCAGGATGCAGACTATACCAACCTTCTTGCATTGACAGGATTCCTGACTCAGGACCCAGTACAAGTGGAAGAGATGTTCAGAAGGATGGTCTTCAATCTTGTATGTGACAACAAGGATGACCACGCGAAGAACTTCAGCTTCATCTGCAGATCGGGAATCTGGAGCCTTGCCCCGGCTTACGACATCACCTATTCGCCGGCAGGATCCAACGGACAGCATTCGACGTCGCTCTTCTATGAAGGTAATCCAGGCAGGGATCTTGTTATTAAGGCAGGAACTCAGATCAGGATTCCTCGGAAGCGATGTGAGGAGATCATCGAGAATGTCGAGACGATTTGCAGTGAGCGGCTGCCGATATTCCAACCTCTCAAATAGACCACCAATTTGCCGATATGTTTGGCTATGTCTTCCTGTTTGGCTTCCGGATTTGACTGGAGATATTGGTCGAACATGATGAAGCTTTCTTTTCTACGGAAGTACCTGACGATGAGAAGGATAATGCCTTGGGTGCACATTGCCATCGCCGCAGGCTGGGCAGGTCCAGTCATTGGGGATTTCTTCAAACATATGTGTTCAATGAAAATGGTTTATTTGAATACTTCTGGTATAAATGCTATATTTGCAGAAACCAATAATCAAACTACCAGATCATGAAATCTAAAACTTTACTTTTCTGCGCTGCGGCATACCTTGCTGCTGCATGCGGGGGTCCGAAAGAGCCTGCTGTAGTGGAAAACATCGTAGCTCACACAACTGTAGGTGACATCGGAAGTCTTATGGTGAATGCCATTGAAATCACAGTAAGCAACCCTAAATCCTTGAGAGGACTTACTGCGGAAGATTTCGATATCCAGAACAATGGTCCTGACGGCTTTGTGGATCCTGTTACCGGCGGAGCTCTCAAGGCTCATGAAGATGACGGAATCGTCGTTTCACGTAAGAAGAATGTACTTCGCATCGAGACAAAACCGTTCAACATCAATGGTCTCAGAGGACAGATGTGGCGCAGCGAACCATGGAAACTTGTCTGCTCAGCAGACTCTGCCCTCAACGTAACACTCAAAGAGGTGAATGACAGACGCATCGCCGTTCTCGATGACTGCATCAAGGGAGAGTTTACCTATGCCGGTCTCACACGAGAATACATACTTCACCTTCCTAAGGACGCAAAGGGTAATGTAATAGAAAACGCACCTCTACTCGTATGGCAGATCGGTGGAGGCGAGTACAACCGAGACCTCATGACAGCAGCCACTGCAAATCGTTGCGTTACCTCACTCCCTGAGGCAGGCGTTCCTTGCGCAACCCTTATGTTCGCAATCGCAAACCCTAACTATTCATACAGCGCATCGCTCGATCCTGAGAGAATCAAGCTTGTAGACCGCAATAACGCTCTCCAGATGGCATTCATCGACACCCTCATCGAGGAAGGAAAGGTTGACGGATCGAAACTCTTCTGTGCAGGAGCATCAAGCGGCGGCGGATGTACAATGCGTTTCATGATGCAGTTCCCTGACCGCTTCAAGGCTGCGGTTCCTTGCTGCGCAATGGACCCTATCATCCCTATTCATCAGGTGAAGGAAAAATATGACGGACAGTTCACAGACGACCTTGTGAAGGCATTCCAGGACAAGGTATACAAATGGAACGGCACTGACATGGTTCTTGCAGACATCGACACAGAAGCATTCTGCGCTCTCCCGATGTA
>JALFNZ010000073.1 GCA_022774085.1 Bacteroidales bacterium | reverse complement strand
ATTGCTTCCTAAATCCCTGACTGTCAGGTTTTTCCTATCGATGCCGAGAGAGATGAGAGTGTGCATCATTTTCTTCTCGAGCTTCTGGATGTCATCCTTTTTGCTGTGGTCGGTTTCATTGATTATGATGGAAAGATAGATTTCATCAGGTACGACTTCCTTTTTAGCATATCCATTTACCTCGATATAGGATTTTTCATTCAGGTTCTGGGCTGTCATCTTGAATGATGGGACGTATAGCATCAAGCACGTAAGTGCTGCAACGAAAATACTTTTTCTCATGATATCAGAATTTATAAATCCGGGGCCGTGAGGTCAAATTCCATGCCATCGGAATCTCAATGTTCGTCCCAGTCTTGAAATGCATCCATGATAATGGTTGGGTGTCCGTCTTCGGTGAAGGCACCGAGTTTATACTGAGAAGGCTTACACTCTGGCTCCCAATAGAAGACTCCTTTGCAATGTCCATCAGTATTATTGATTGCTTCACGGATTGTACGGGCAAGCTGACGTCTGCTGCGTTCCATTCTTTCCGGATCATTTTCATCTACCAGATACCCTGTTTCTACAATCATCACATCGCAACCGAATTTCTCACTGACATGCTTGATGTTCTCAATACAGTCCGTTATTACCTGGTCTTCGTCTGTCCTGAATCCATTTTGGGATTATATCGTTATCCTACTTACCGCCGGTACAGGCGGGAAAGTTTTGCCGCAGCCTTTTCAAGAGATTCAGTTGGCTCTATTATGTTGAAATCTTTCCAGAAATCACGATCCCAATTGCAAGGCGCAGACTCATCAAAATAATCTCGGTTGCCGAAAGACTCCGAATGCGGAATGGCCGAAGCAGGAGCCTCATCCATATCCACCACGACCATCTCAGAGCTGGCGATGTAGGCAGAGGCAAACATACGGCGCTTCCACTCGCATCTGAACCTGAGCAAACTCTTGACATAATCCAGAAAGAAAAGTTCGCCGCGCATGCGGTACGATACGACAAAGCTTGCTTCAAGGCATCTGAATCTCAGGCCCGCCGGTTTTTTGCGCAGGATTGCATTATCTGCTTGCTGCCTGTCGCTCAGATCGAGAGAGAATTCAGCGCGGGTGATACTCAATGTCTGAGTGTCTATGTAAAGGATTCCGTAATAGAGCGGATAATCAAGAGTAACGCACGGGGTGAAACGAATCACGTACTGAAGCCTGTCATCCAGCATCATATATTGCTCCTGGGTGTACTCATAATAATCAATGGAACGGCCGTCGAAGAGGACATCCTCATTCTTCACCAAATCGAAATCGACGGCAAGCCTCGGGCCACCCTGAATCTTCACCGCAAGCGTATCCCCCGCCTTCTGACTTAGTACCTGCCTGCCTTTGTTCACCCTCACTCTGTCACTACGCACGGTTCTCCTGTCATATGGGCTTTTATAGGCATCCAGAATGCCCTCGGAAACCGCCACATAGCGGCTGCCCTTTGTGATGGTCTCGCGATAGAACATGTTCAGTATGTTCGGCGAAAGTGAATAGTTGGACGCAATCTTTTCGATTGCCTCCATAACTATCAGTTTGGCGTCAGAGCCATAAACCCTTACTTCGCTCAGGAGTTGGGACACAGGCTTCAGCCAGACCGTGTGATTTTTCTCAGAATCAAAATCCTGCAGGGAAATCCTGCTGCCTGCATATCCCATACAAGAGAACTCCAATACTTTTTCAAGATTCGAAGACTTGATTTTCAAAGAGAAAGCTCCTTCCCCGTTGGTTACTGTTCCGATATTCTCACCAGGCAGAAAGACATTCACGAACGCTACAGGACGCCTGCTCACCTCATCCCTGACCACTCCCCTCACGGTCACATCAAACCCATCCTGTCCTGCGGCAGAAGGCGACAGGAAACCAATGCAGAACAACAATATGAATGTCAATGTTTTTCTCATGATACCAGACCTCCACAAAGTTAAGAAAATATGCCGGAACAAAGACTGACTTGTCATCTCGACAAAGCGAAGCTAATGGAGATATTTGATAATCAGAAAGCTATGCAGACCGGCTGGTCATTCTCAAAGTTCAGAGTACTGACCGGCTGCTCCGAAAGTGTTCCATCCTCCTGATTTATCCGGAAAGCCTGGATGCAGTATGAATCGCGGCATGCAACGAGCATGAATTCCCCGCCAGGGGTTATCTGGAAGTTGCGCGGATGTATGCCGGTATTTCGATATGAAGTCATTTCGAGCAGTCCGTCCTCCCCTACCTTGAATACGGAAATGCCGTCATTCTTGAGCCTGTGTGAAGTGTACAGGAATCTGCCTGATGGATGAAGATGGATGTCTGCACTTCCGCCGGCATCAGTAAGATCGGCCTTCAGGCTCTGTTGCAAAGTGAATGCAGGCCTGCCGTTTTCTGAGGAAATCTTCAAGGCATAGACCTTTCCGCCCAGTTCGGAAATGCAGTAAAGCATATCAGCCTTGCAGTTGAATTCCATGTGCCTTGGTCCGGTGCCATCTTCCAGGCTGATTGTCAGCTCCGGACAATCTTCCAGAGGCTTCCCTTCCTTTTTGCATAGTACATGGATAGTATCGTCTCCCAGGTCACTGGCAAGAACCCAATTATCTTCAAGACCAAGATTCTTGCATATTTCTGCAGGGATAATCTGGAGCTGGTGGATGTATGAATGTGACTGTCTGATTGGGTCAGGGCCACTGCCGTCGAATGAAATGCATCCGGATTTAGGCTGGACAATGCCATCAACAACAGGGAATGATGAAATGGACCCTCTGCCATAATCCGCAGTGTATATTGTCCCTTCGAGCAGAGTCAGATGGCATGGGCAGAAGTCGCTATTATCCTGGAATGCAGTTACCCTAGATTCTGAATATGAATATACACCCGAACATGGGTCATTTTCGCTGACCGCGAAATAATGCCCCTTGCCATCTTTAATGACGAAAGATGGGTTTTCTGACGGTATCGCCGTCATCGGGCCGAAAGTACCGTTGCTTGTGAATGTTACTTCGTAGAGATTATGTCCATAAGTACCAACGACCATTTCCAATGGTCCGGGATTATTGTTTCCTGTACACGAGACCAGCATGGCCACCGTAAATAATTGAATATAACGTTTCATTCCTCAAATAGTAAAAAATTAACCCAAAGCGACGTCGAGGGCCATCATCAAGGTGAATCCAAAAGCAAACATTATAGTGCCGACATTGGAATGGCTGCCCGATGACATCTCTGGGATGAGCTCTTCCACAACTACATAAATCATTGCTCCCGCTGCAAAACTGAGGAAATATGGCAGGAACGGGATGATTGATGAAGCAAGGGCAATCGTCAGCAGGGCCCCCAGCGGTTCAACGATTCCGGACAAGGCACCGTATAGAAAGGATTTGCTTCGGGACATGCCATCTGCACGAAGAGGCATCGAGATGATTGCCCCCTCCGGAAAATTCTGGATAGCTATACCTATTGCAAGAGCCAGGGCTCCTGTCAACGTAATTGCCGAATCTCCCGCCATCCATCCGGCACAGGTGACACCTACGGCCATTCCCTCCGGGATATTGTGGAGGGTAACTGCAAGTATCAGCTTGGTCCGGCGTTTGAGTTTAGTCTTCGGCCCCTCATCCTCGGTACCATGATTGTGCAGATGCGGGATTATATGATCCAGCAGCAACAGGAACAATATTCCAGCCCAGAAACCCACAACCGCAGGGACAAAGGCCCATATTCCCATACCTTCCGCATGGTCCATAGCAGGGATGAGCAGACTCCAGATTGAAGCAGCGACCATGACTCCAGCTGCGAAACCGGACAGAGCCCTCTCAACATTCGAGCTGATGCCATCCTTCAAAAACAGGACACAGGAAGCTCCGAGCACCGTTCCGGCCAGAGGAATAAGCAGTATCCACAAATCAGTCATAGTATTTGAAGAAAGGCTGGTTCCTAAATCTCAAAGTCAAGGCAACTGCGCAGTGCCGTAAATGGGCGTACCTTTGTGTTTGCAACTTCGACATGGGCCGGATGAACGGCATAAGCCTTAAGTGCCTCCTCCGATTCAAGGGTGCAGTCAAGCATCACGTCAGCATTTGAAGAGCAAAGCCTGCCGGCAATCTGGACCTTCACCTCAAGCAGTCCGGGAACCTTCCCTGCAAGTCCCTCAAGTCCTTCTTTGATCCCCGCCTTGATTGTCTCTTTTTCAGTTTCAGAAAGCTCACTTTTGAGCGTCCAGAGAATTATGTGTTTTACCATGATATATAGGTATTTATCAATTATTTAAAGAAATATTGGCCCTTGCCGGCTGTCAGTTTGCCGTACTGGACTGCATTTTTAGGGCAATAATGGTAGCAGGCCATGCATTGAAGGCAGTTTCCGTTCCATTTCGGACGCTTCTCCCCTTGCGACGTCTCCTGCCCGTCATGACTATTCCCGGAAGAATGTTTCTGATTCTCCATCGTTATATTGTGGACAGGACATGAACGGGCACAGATTCCACATCCTATGCAGTCATCGGTTGTGTGGAAACCTGAGTCTGAAATAGTCAGGTGGAACAGAGAACCTATGACATGTGTATTGACCCATGGGTGTTTGCCGGGAATCAGGTCAGACACTGTCTGTCTGCCTCTAATCTGTTCTGCAACTGCCGGAATTTTTGCCCTGACTGCATCATTCTTCAATTTTGCATTTTCATCTGTATCCAGACTGAATCCGGGAAAGCAAAGGTATGTTTCCGGCATCTGGAAGGTGAAACAGGCATCCAGTTCAAGGGAAACCGAAGCCAGGATTTTGCGGAACTGCCTGTCAGTCAAGCCAATATTATCTCCGCAAGTACAAGCGAACCAAACATATTCCGGTTTACCTTTCCAGCAGGCGTTCTTTATGAAATCCCGAACGATAGTCGGAACGTCCCATGCATAAACCGGGAAAACAAAACCAAGGAGCCCGCCTTCGCAATCAAACTCCGCAAGACCCTTGTCAATCAGGTCCGGGATGAACTCCAAATCCTCCCCAAGTTCCTTTGAAAGACTTTCTGCCACATATCGGCTATTTCCACATCCGGAGTAGTAATAAATCATCTGCCTTTATTTTTTACGTGCAAATGTATAAATAATTATTCAAGTTTCGCAAGTGACTAGAAACTTTAGGGCCGACATTGAAATGCCGGCCCTAAGACATCTACGGGATGAGTTCTTCCCCAGAATTATTCAATCAACTTTCCAACTTCTGCGACAAAATGTTCACCCTCGCCCTCGAATTTTGCGATAATCTTGCCTTCAGGGTTGATTATTATGAAGGTTGGGAATGCCTCGACCTGGTATGTACCGTCGATCGAGACAGAACGAGGGTTATAGACCTGCGGCCAGGTCATGTAGCCGATTTTTTCCACTGCCTTGCGCCATCTAGCTTCGGTATCATTGCAGTCAACGCTCACGACAGTGAGTTTGTCGGCATATTTCTCTGAGATTTC
>JALFNZ010000072.1 GCA_022774085.1 Bacteroidales bacterium | reverse complement strand
TGCGGAGAACAAGACCTATTCAGATGAACAGGACATTGAGATGGAGAAATATTTCACCAAGTACTTCGGTCCGCTCAATGATTCATTCAACAGAGGCAATGCACATAACCTTGCAATGGATGACATACTCTGCACAAATCCTGAAAGCTCCTACAATTGTGGATTCAGGGACGATCAGGTTGAATGGCTCAAACAGGACCTTGCAAATGTTCCAAAGGATAAGATGATTATCCTTTGCGTACATATCCCATTCTATTACAGTTCTACCGGACAAAATGTCAGGACCGTCCTCAATCTTATTTCAGGCTATGCTGAATCTCACGTTATGTCGGGACATACGCATAGAAGTATCAATACTCCAAACACTTGCAATTCCGGTATTTATGAGCATACTCACGGTGCAGTCTGCGGAGCATGGTGGTGGTCCACCGTCAATACCGACGGCACTCCTAACGGTTATGGTGTCTATAAGATAGAAGGCAGCCATGTCGCATGGTGGAAATATAAGGGAGTAGGTCTTGAAGATGATAACCAGATAAGGATGTACCGTGGAAACACTGCATTCATGACCGGTCAGGCAAAGACATATTACTTTGCAAAGACAACGGCCTCGGATCTTTGGGCCAATATATGGAATTGGGATTCATCATGGACTGTCGATGTCTATGAAGACGGCGAGAAGACCGGTTCGATGAGCAGATATACCAACGATAATGATTCGACAGGCGATGCCAGGGATGCCTGGGCTGTCGGTTATCATGTCGGAGTTACCGGAAGGGGAGCAACAAACTATGACAAGAAAAATGTGAAGCATCTTTTGCACTTTACATTGAAGAATCCTCAGGCACAGGTTGAAATCCGCGCAACCGACAGATTCGGCAATGTATATTCTCAGAAAGAGTTTACCGACGGTACGAGCAAGTATTGGCCAATTGCTCCCGGAGACAGTTATTGATAATTACAGAATCTTTGATTAATTGAATATGAGACGGTTATTTATTGTATCAGCTTGTTTGTCCATCTTTGTGGCAGCATTTGCACAGGACTCTCCCCGTTATGTGAATATCAATGGGGGACCGTATCTGACCAATGTCACCTCTACAAGTTTTACCGTAGTCTATACGACCAACATGGATGCGGTCTCATGGGTTGAGATAGCGCCTGATGACGATACACATTTCTATAATCAGGAGCGTCCTGCTTTCTACGACAAAAGGGGATTGGGCAGAAGGCCTATAACCAGAACCCATAAGATAACCGTTACAGGTCTTGAGCCCGGTACTACATATCGTTACAGGGCAATGGCCAAAGGCGTCCTCGAACAGGATAACCGCAAGAGTATAGTCTATACTGAAGGATTCGGAATGGACTTGAATTCACACCCTTGCAAAGTGACTACTCTTGGCAGTGATTACAAGAGTGTCAAGTTTTCTGTGGTGAACGATATGCACAGTCATGACTCTGTCCTGTGCCGTTTGTTCGCTGATGCTGCAGGAAAATATGATTTTGTGCTTTTCAATGGTGACATGACATCATCCATTGACACGGAATCACAGATTATGGACGACTATCTGCGCAGTGCGTCCAAACTGTTCGGAGAATGTACTCCGATTCATTTCGTGCGCGGAAATCATGAGTATCGCGGAAACGCTGCTCTTAAATTTTATGACTATCTTGATTCTCCTACAGGACGTACCTGGTATTCGTTCTCATACGGAGACTTCTTTTTCCTCGTACTGGATGGCGGGGAAGACAAGTGTCAGTCGGATGTAAGGAATCTTGATATAATGAGGACAGAGGATTATGTGGCAGAGGAATCTGAATGGCTGGCCAAAACCGTTGTAAGTCCAGAGTATGAAAATTCGAAAGTCAGGATTGCTTTCTGCCATATGCCTCCGTCACCAAAGGGCTGGTATGGAAATGCCATGGTCAGCAAATATCTTGTTCCGGCATTGAACGGGGCCGGACTTGACCTTATGCTGTGCGGGCACATCCATAAATTCAAGAATTATGACAAACAGCAGACGGGTACATCATTCCCTGTGATATGCAATGCCAATCAGCAACGCATGGATGTTGATGTGTCCGAAAAAGAAATCCGCCTGGATTTTTACAATTCAGACGGATTGAAACTAAGGAATCTGGTCATCCCGGTCGGGAAGAACAGGTAAGGGTCAGTCAGCGATGAGAATCTGGACGCCAAGGTCCTCGATTTTCTTTCGCATGGTTGATGGAATGCCGGAATCGGTGACGATGATGTCGATATCCTCAACATTGCCGATTTTTCCGAAACCCCTGCGTCCGAACTTTGATGAATCGGCCAGGACAACAGTTTGAGTACAAGATTTCATCATGGCTGTAGTAAGGCTTGCCTCGGCAAGATTTGAACAGGTAATTCCTGTTTCGAGATTGATGCCGTCACAGCCGATGAATAACTTGGAGCAGCTGACATTTACAAGACCGGCTTCGGTGTAGCTGCCTCGGACAGACAGAGAGTTCTTATACATTTCGCCACCGAGCAACATCACTTTGACGTTCTCTTTTTCGTTGAGGATCAATGCAATCCCAAGCGAAGGAGTTACAACATTGATCATGTTCACAGGTGTGAGGATTTCAGCGAAAGCTGTAACTGAGGAGCCGGAAGCAAGAATGATTGCATCGTCCGGGGTTATCAGTTCCTGGGCGGCCTGGGCAATGATGATTTTTTTGTCCCTGTTCTGGCTCGCCTTAACATCGACGCTGATGTCCATAACATGTGGCTTTACCGGTGATGCACTTCCGTGAGTGCGGATCAGGATGTTCTGGCTTTCCAGAATCCTCAGATCCTTTCTTATGGTAGCACCTGTAACACCAAGCTGTTCGGCAAGGTCTTGAACGCGCACATAGCCGTTCAACTGCAGCTGCTCTTTTATGATTTTGTGTCTTTCTGCAATGCTGATCATATTGCTTATATTTGGTTGGTTGATTAGGAAAGCACAAAGATATGAAAATATTTGAAATACAATTATATTATTGATAGTAAATTAAATACCATATTATGAAACACGAAGACGTTGTTGCTGAGGCTCTAAGAAGGGCAAGTGACACAAAAGCCCTGGAATTCGGAGTCGGGGCAATTGCCAGGACAGGAGAACTATTCCTGAAATTGTTTCCCGTATCCTCGGCAGTAATCATTGCAGACAAAAATACATGGGAGGCAGCTGGAAAGGATGTGTATGATAGTCTCAGGAAATCCGGAATTCCTCAGAGGGAACCATATATTTTTGAAGATGAGCACTTTTATGCTGAGTGGTCTTTCCTTGAGAAAGTTGAGGCTTTTCTCGCTGAGGATGACGCAATTGCAGTTGCAGTAGGTTCTGGAGTAATCAATGATTTGACAAAGCTCGCTTCACATCATCTCGGAAGAAGGTACGTCATTGTAGGAACTGCTGCATCAATGGACGGCTATACCGCTTTCGGAGCATCCATCACCAAGGATGGGAACAAACAGACATTCAGCTGCCGTGCTCCATACGGCATGGTATTCGACCCTCAGATAGCTGCAGCTGCGCCAAAGGATCTGGCTGCATCGGGTTATGCCGACCTGATTGCCAAGGTCCCTGCAGCAGCGGACTGGATGATAGCTGATGCCCTGGGTGAGGAAAAGATTGATGAATTTGCCTACTCTCTCCTTCACAATGACCTGATGGATGCACTTTCATGCCCGGCTGAAGTTTTCCAGGGGGATGTCAATGCTACTGCAAAGCTTGCCTATGGCCTGATTATGAGCGGATTTGCAATGCAGGCCATCCAATCAAGCCGTCCTGCTTCAGGAACTGAACACCAGTTCTCACATTGCTGGGACATGGAGGGACTCAGTTACCCGGATGGGACTCATGTTTCACATGGATTCAAAGTGGGTATAGGTACTATCGTGTCAACCCTTGAGCTCGAATTCCTTCTGAAGAAAGACATTGAAAACATTGATGTCAATGCATTGGTTGACAATTGGAAAACATGGCCTGAGGTGGAGGCTGAGATAAGGGAAATATGCAAGGATAAGCCAGGTCACATGGCCAGATGCCTTGAAGAAACAAAAGCAAAATATCCCAATCGTGAGCAACTCCGCCGCCAATTGACAATCTTGAAAGAATGTTGGGCAGACCTCTCTGAAAAAATCAGGAATAAAATCATATCCTCTGAACAGGTATATGAAAATCTGAAGGCAGTCGGAGCTCCATATGAGCCTGAAATGATATGTGTCACCAGGGAACATCTGAAAGAGACATTCTCATTCATTCCTTTCATGCGCAGCCGATTCACCAATATTGATCTTCTGTACAGGCTGGGTTATCTTGAAGAATTTACACAGACTTTGTTCGGAAAAGGCGGCAGATGGGACGTTGAATAACATATTTGTGTATATTTGAAAAAAATCAAACAAAATAACCAATAATATGAAAAAGACATTGACAACGTTACTGGCTCTGGCATCGATTGCCATTTCAGGCTCAGCTGCTGATTGGAAGCCGGCTGGTGACCTGATCAAAACCAAATGGGCTGAACAGATTGATCCGGCTGCCCCGCTTGCAGAATATCCAAGGCCTCAGATGGTCCGCAACAACTGGGTGAACCTCAACGGATTGTGGGACTATGCCATAACTCCGGAGTCCGCAACTGACTTTACTTCAGAGGGTTCCATCCTTGTTCCGTTTGCTGTAGAGTCTTCTCTGTCAGGTGTCGGCAGGATGGTTGGCAAGGACCAGGCTCTTTGGTATCAGCGTTCCTTCGACCTTCCTAAGGGCTCAAAGGGAAAGAAGATCATTCTTCACTTCGGTGCTGTTGACTGGAAGGCAACTGTTTATGTCAATGGTGTCCAGGTGGCTGAGCACACAGGAGGTTATACTCCGTTTTCGATTGACATCACATCTGTTGCAAAAGCAAAAGGCAATGTGCTCAAAGTCCGTGTGTGGGATGCAACAGACGATTCATGGCAGCCACGCGGCAAACAGGTGAACGTTCCGCAGAGTATTTGGTACACACCTGTCACCGGCATTTGGCAGACCGTATGGCTTGAGAGCGTTCCTGCTACTCATATTGAGTCCTATTATGCTGTTTCCAACCTGGCAGAGGGTACAATAAACTTTGATGTTGCTGCAGCAGGACTGATGGAAGGTGATGCTGTCAAAGTTGATCTTATTGAAGGCGGTATCGGATACAGTGCGGAGAAGCCGGGTACTGAAGTCATTGCTTCAGCCGACGTGGTTGACGGAAAGGCAGTTGTGAAGGTTCCACAGGTCAGGACATGGTCACCTGACAGCCCATATCTCTACGGCGTCAAAGTAAGCATTTCCCGTAAAGGCAAGGTCGTTGACTCTGTTGACGGATATACGGCAATGCGTGAAATCTCAATCTGCAGGAATAAAGGCTATAACAAGAGAATGGCCCTCAATGGAGAGCAGCTTTTCCATTTCGGACCGCTTGACCAGGGATGGTGGCCTGATGGACTTTACACTGCCCCTACTGATGAAGCCCTCCGCTATGATATCATCAAGACAAAGGAATGGGGCTTCAACATGATTCGCAAGCATATCAAGGTAGAGCCTGCAAGGTGGTATTATTATGCTGATGTCGAGGGTATCATGGTTTGGCAGGACATGCCTTGTATCGGAGATTACTGCAAAGGCGTCATTGACAGCCGTTCCCCTGAAATTGCTGCCGGCCAGAGAAACCAATGGTCACGTGACAGCTTCCTCGGTGGTACAGACTGCGTCGTTCCTCAGGAGTGGAAAGACAATTTCTACAAGGAATGGACTGAGATCATGGATGCTGTGAAATGTTTCCAGTGCATCGTAGTCTGGGTTCCGTTCAATGAGGGCTGGGGTCAGTTCGACACCAAGGCAGTGGTTGATTATACAAAGAAATACGACCCGACCCGTCTGGTAAACCAGTCGTCAGGAGGAAACTTCGAATTCTGCGGAGATATTCAGGACTGTCATCATTATCCACAGCCGGCAATGAATGCAATCGAGGGTAAATTCGTGAATGTGCTCGGAGAGTATGGCGGAATCGGATTCCCTGTTGACGGACATCTTTGGAAACAGGACAAGAACTGGGGTTACGGCGATGTAATGCACAGCCAGAAAGAACTCATGGACCGTTATGAAGAGTTTGCAGAGCTTCTCAAGCATTTCATCTACACTGGAACGGCTGCTGCTGTATATACCCAGACTACTGACGTTGAGGTTGAAGTGAATGGAATCATGACTTATGACCGTGTGGTCAAGGTTGATGAACCTCGTTTCCGCGCAATCAACCAGTCGGTGATCAACACTCCGGCCAAATAATCTCCATCCCCACCTGTCATTTCGAGCGACAATCCCGACTTGTCATTTCGAGCGACAGAATGGAGCCGAGAAATCTAAACCCCCAAAATAATGAAAAAAACAGTATTAATCCTTGCATCATTACTGATAGCCACAATGGCTTCAGCAACAAATGATTACAATCCAAAAGCCAATCCTGGGGCAGAAGTGGTCTGCGGCAATGCACGTTTCACAGTCCTGACCCCGAGGCTCATTCGCATGGAATGGAGCGCTGATGGCCGATTCGAGGACAATGCAACCCTTGCAATCGTGAACAGAAACCTGCCCGTTCCATCCTATAAGAAGGCAGCCAAAGGCAAAGGAGTGGTAATCACCACAGAAGGCCTCAAACTTACCTATACAGGCGAAGGCAAATTCAACGGCAAGAACCTGAAGGTAGAGTTCAAAATGGCCGATCCTTCATCGAAGAAAGGTGTTAAGACCGTAGTGTGGACACCTGATTCTGACGACAGTGGCAACCTGCTCGGTACCACCCGTACCCTCGACGGCTGCGACGGCGTTAAAACAAAGGAACCATTCGACAAGGGAGTTGTCTCACGCGACGGATGGGCCATCATAGACGAAAGCACCAGACATCTGTTCGTAGAGGATGACAGTGACTGGAAAACATGGGTGGCATGCCGTGACGATGTTGAACGTCAGGATCTCTACATATTTGCCCATGGCCACGATTATAAAGGAGCCCTCGGCGACTTTGTCAAAGTGGCAGGACGCATCCCTATGCCTCCGAAATACACCCTGGGCTACTGGTGGTCACGCTATTGGCAATACTCTGATGCCGAGTTCATTGACCTGGGCCGTAAATTCCGTGAAATGGGAATTCCTATCGACATCATGGTCATCGATATGGACTGGCATGAGACATGGACCCTCAAAGCCAAGGACTGTCCTAAAGACCGTTTCGGACAGAGAGTGGGCTGGACAGGATATACATGGCAGAAACAGCTTTTCCCAAATCCTGAGAATTTCCTTGCCGAGATTCATAACATGAATTACAAGACTTCTCTCAACCTCCATCCGGCATCGGGAATCCAGCCTTATGAGGACTGCTATGATACTTTCAAGGCAGATTTCCTTTCAAGGACTCAGGAATATGACGGACCGAAAGACTATATCTATGCGGCAGACGAAAAGGAGAATCCATATCCATATCAGGGCCACAAGATCCGTCAGGGAGAGCCTGGACAGCCAGCCCCTATCCCATTCAGAATCTGCGACCGCAACTGGGCAGATGCTTATTTCAACTCAGTGATTCATCCGCTTGAGGAGCAGGGAGTTGACTTCTGGTGGCTGGATTGGCAGCAGTGGACTATCAGCCGTTATACACCGGAGCTCAGCAACACATTCTGGCTCAACCGTACATTCTTTGACGACAAGGTACGCCGCACAGAATCGGAAGGCAAGATGGCACCTCGTCCGCTTATCTATCACAGATGGGGAGGACTGGGCAGCCACCGCTATCAGCTCGGATTCTCAGGTGACACATACACGACATGGCAGGTACTCGGCTATCTTCCATATTTCACTTCAACCGCATCCAATGTAGGTTATGGCTACTGGGGCCACGACATCGGAGGCCACATGAGCCCTAAAGGCGAGTCAGGAACCAATCCTGAAATGCTTACCAGATGGCTTCAGTACGGAGTCTTCACTCCTATCTTCAAGACTCACAGTACCAAAAACTCATCCCTCGAAAGACGTATCTGGGCCTTCCCTGATTACTACGAGGCAATGAAAAGCGCAATCCGTCTGAGATATACCCTTTCCCCTTACATCTACACAGCTGCAAGGATTGCCTATGACACAGGAGTATCAATGTGCCGCCCTATGTACTACGACTATCCGGAGGCAGAAGAGGCCTACACATGGAACAAGCAGTTCATGTTCGGAGATGACATCCTTGCCTGCACGATCGACCAGCCTGCAAATCAGGTTACAGCTCTTGCTGAAAGGACCTGGTGGCTTCCAGAGGGGAATGACTGGTATGACGTAGTCACCGGAGCCATCCTCAAGGGAGGTCAGAAAGTTGCCGGCCACTATACAATTGATGAAAATCCATATTTCATCAAGGCTGGTGCAATCATTCCGATGGCTTCAAAGGACATCCAGACCCTTCAGGAAGAGAACGATCAGCTTTACCTCTACATCGCACCGGGAATGTGCGACAGTCAGACATCTGTCTATGAGGATGACGGAAACAGCCAGGCTTATGAGACTGACTATGCCACTACATTGGTTACCAAGACGATAGCAGATGGTAAGGCTCTTGTGAAGATTGCCGCCCGCAAAGGTGAATATGCAGGCATGAAGCCTGAGCGCCGCCTGCGAGTAGTCTTCGACAACATCCTTCCTCCTGCTTGCGTTAAGGTGAACGGTGTTGAAGTTCCATATTCAAGATTTGAAGGCACGGGTTGCTGGATGTATGACGGAAGAGAACTTGCTGCAACAGTTGTTCTTGATGCAACTTCATGCAATGAGGATGTGACAGTTGAGATTACATATAATCCACAGGAGAGCCGTGAACTTCTTGACGGAAAGAAAGCGCTCATGCGCCGTATGTATCAGCTCACTCCGGAGGCCAAACTTCTGTTCTGTTCTCTTGAAGATGCCTACATGATGCTTCCTATAGACTACCTCAAGGCTTCCCAGTGCGCAAGTCTTGTAAACGAGGCTCCTGAGAATGCTGCCCAGTACCTTTCAGACATCGATCTTGAGGCTGTTTACAAGGCAGTTGAAATCTATGAGCATATTCCTGCAGACTTCAAGGCTAAAGTCAGGGCTCAGGCTCAGGTCGGTTTCGTTCCAGTAGAGTAAATTGACAATTCTTACCTATTATGAATATAACTCAACTTCTTGCAGCGGCCGCGATGGTGACATCGGGGCTGCTGCCTTGTTTTGCCCAGAGGAGTGAAGTCCTTCTTGAGAAGGACTGGAAGTTTCATCGAGGTGATGCACAGGATGCCTTCTGGACTGTTTATGATGATTCATCTTGGCAACTTGTAACAGTGCCTCATGACTGGGCGATTTTCGGTCCTTTCAGCCGTGATATCGATCTTCAGCCCAACGACGACAACACAGCCGTGATGACGGGACGTACCGGAGGCCTTCCTTATGTCGGTTGCGGATGGTATCGTCGCAGTTTTGAAGTCCCTCAGGGAAAGAAGGTTACCCTTCTTTTTGACGGTGCAATGAGTGAGGCACGTGTCTATGTGAACGGCAAAGAGGCATGCTTCTGGCCATATGGTTACAATGCCTTCCATTGCGATGTCACCGACCTTGTCCAGCCGGGTGAGAACATACTCGCCGTGCGTCTTGAGAATCTTCCTCAATCTTCACGTTGGTATCCCGGAGCAGGCCTTTACAGAAATGTCCATGTATTATTTACCGAGGATGTCCATGTACCTGTCTGGGGAACATATATAACTACACCGAAAGTATGTGAGGATTATGCTTCAGTGCGTCTTGAGACCATGGTCGAAGGAGCTGACGGAAAGAGAGTTGACATTCATACCGAAATATTCGATCCTACAGGAGTCAAGGTCGCTACGTCCTCCAGGAACTTCATGGTCAGGGCAGGGGAGCCTCTTCTTCAGACTTTTATTGTGGATGCCCCTCAGCTTTGGAGTCCTGAGTCTCCTGTGCTCTATTGTGCAGTTACACGGATTTCCATGGACGGGATTGCAAAGGATGAGTATAGCACACGATTCGGTATCAGGACCATAGAGTATGTGCCTCAGAAAGGATTCATGCTCAACGGCCAGGTTCGTAAGTTCAAGGGAGTCTGCAACCATCATGACCTTGGCCCTCTGGGGGCAGCTGTCAATGTCTCAGCCCTTGCCCATCAGATCAGAATGCTAAAGGATATGGGTTGTGATGCCATCCGAACTTCCCACAATGTGCCGGCCCCTGAGCTTGTCCGTCTTTGCGACGAGATGGGAATGATGATGATGGTTGAGGCCTTTGACGAATGGGATGTGGCCAAATGCAAGAACGGCTATCATCGTTTCTTCGACCAATGGGCCGAGAAGGACATGGTGAATATGCTGCATCAGTTCCGCAACAATCCGTCGGTAGTGATGTGGAGCATTGGCAATGAAGTGCCGTCGCAGCTTGAAGATGATGGCTGGAAGGCCGGAAAATTCCTTCAGGATATATGCCATCGCGAGGACCCTACCAGACCTGTGACTTGTGGCCTTAATTATGTCAAGGCTTCGCTTGCAAATGGCTTCATTGACACTTATGATATTGTTGGAATAAATTATCATCCATGGGATTACATTAAAGTCAATGAAAAAGTTGGCCATGGTCTTGTTCTTGGAAGCGAGACTGGTTCCACGGTTAGCAGCCGTGGTATCTACAAGTTCCCGGCCGAGAGACGGTTCAGTATAAGCGACCCTGACCATCACTCCAATGCGTATGAAGTGGATGCTTGCACATGGTCAAACATTCCTGACATAGATTTCTCGATGCAGGATGATTATCCTTGGGCAATAGGTCAGTTCGTATGGACAGGTTTTGACTATCTTGGAGAGCCTACTCCGTATGACAACGATGCATGGCCTAACCACAGTTCCATGTTCGGTATCATCGACCTTGCTTCGATTCCTAAAGACCGGTTCTATCTTTTCCGCAGTCAGTGGAACACCTCCGAGCCTACTCTCCACATACTTCCTCATTGGAACTGGAAGGGCCGTGAAGGGGAGGAAATACCGGTTCATGTGTTTACAAGTTACCCTTCTGCAGAACTTTTCCTCAATGGCGTAAGCCTGGGAACAAGGACAAAGGAAATACCGTCCACCAAGTCGCAAGGTACCCGGATGGAAGATGTCATGGGCCGTTACAGACTTATGTGGGACGTGCCTTATGCAGCCGGAGAATTGAAAGTGGTAGCTTATGATGCCGAAGGCAAGGTGGCTGATTCCACCGCTGTCCGTACTGCAGGAAAGCCTCACCATATTATGCTCTGCACTGATTGTGAAGGACTTGTACCTGATGGCAAGGATATAGCCTATGTTACGGCCTCAGTAGTGGACAAGGATGGAAATCTCTGTCCTCTTGCCACAGACATGATGACTTTCTCTGTCACAGGTGCTGGATCGTTCAGGGCTGCGGCCAACGGTGACCCTACCTGTCTTCTTCCTTTCCATGAGCCTCGTATGAATGCCTTCAGCGGCAAGCTCAGCATCCTGCTTCAGAGCGGCGAAACTTCAGGTAATATTACTCTGACAGTCAAGGCGAAAGGTCTTCGACCTGCCACCATCACCGTCCCGGTAAAATAGTACATTCACAAAAAGAAACCCGCGAGTGGACAACCTTCCATCCGCGGGTTTCTTTTATATATCAAAGATTATTCCTCTCTGAGAATCTTTTCAGCCTTGGCATAACCGTCAGCAGGAGCATTCCACATCAGGGCAATGATAATGGCTCCGACAATTCCTATAACCACTGAAACAAGGAATACTGAGTCCCATCCATAGTGCTGGGCAAGGAAACCGAATACAAGACCAGAAACTGTGGTACTTGCATAACCGAAAATACCAAGTATTCCATTGGCAGTTGCACAAGCATGCTTGGTAGCCTGGTTTGATGCTGCGATTCCCAAAAGTGCCTGCGGACCATATACGAAGAAACTAGAGAGCACAAGCCATACGATTGAGAGCCAGTTCATAGATGATGGGGTCTTCCAGAAGAGGAAGAACGACAGGGTCGCGCCGATTGTACAGATAAGACAAGTCCTGTGGGCGCGGCTCTTCATGAATTTGTCAGTGAACCAGCCGGCTACCAGCATTCCGAGAATACCACCTACAATCTCAGTTGTTGCAACGACCGTTCCTGCCGTTGAGATTTCCATACCTTTGAACTGAGTGAGGAAGGTCGCTCCCCAGTCAAGGATCGTGAACCTGACAATGTAAATACAGAAGTTTGAAACAGCAAGAATCCAGATAAGAGGGTTCCTGAACACCAGTTGGCTCACAAGAGTCTTATATTTTTTCTCAGAAATCTTTTCGTGCGGTTTTGCGGCAACCTGACCTCCATTTTCTTCTGCCTCAATTTCTTCAAGCTCAGGAAGGCCTACTGAAGACGGCGTGTCACGCAGCAGAGCATAAAGAGCGAACGCACCTACTATTGCCAGGGCGGCAGGAACTGCGAAGCAGAGCTGCCATGCACTGTAACCGAAGGTTTTGAGAAGGAATCCGCACAGGGCAACAATGATACCTGCTCCGATCGAGTGTGATGCATTCCAGATTGACTGCTTGGTTGCAAGCTCTTTAGGTGAAATCCAGTGTGCCATGAGGCTCATGCAAGGAGGAACACCCATTCCCTGGAAAAATCCGTTGAGCACCCAGAGCGAACCTATCAAATATACAAGCGTCATTGTCGCCTTTCCTTCAGCATCAAGGACATTCACAAAAGAATTCATTGCAGGGCTGAAACAAATGCCCAGATTCACGAGGGCGGAAAGAATCAGTCCTATCGTCATAAGCTTTCGACGGCTCATCCTGTCAGCGAGGAAACCGTTTACAAATCTTGAAAAACCATAGATTACACCGTTCAGAGTAAGGAAAAGACCCAACTGTGTCTTGGTAATGCCAAGCTCAGCTTCAAGGGCCGGCATGGCTACGCTGAAATGTTTACGAACGAAATAATAAAGGGCGTAGCCCACCATAAGGGTAATCAGTGTGCGCCACTGCCAGTACTGGTACTTTTTCTTAGTTTGAATGTCCATAATGGGTTATTTTTGAAAATCGGCATAAAGATAAATATTTTGTTGCTTTTTATCAAAGAATATTTATATATTTGTTGCCTATTGAAAGAAAATGAAATTTAATTGAATCGAAATGAAATCGAATTATAACCATGAACTCACTCCCGAACTAAGGGAGAGTTTGTCCAAAATCAAACGTCTGGCCCTTGACATGGATGGAACTATCTATCTGGGCAGCACACTTTTTCCTTTTACTGTTGATTTCCTCGATTCGATGAAGAATGCGGGAGTGGACTATTCCTTCCTCACCAACAACCCGACCAAATCAGTGGCGGATTACCTCAAGAAACTAGAAGGAATGGGCATACATGCGGATCAGGACAATATGTACACCACATCCCTTGCAGCCATTGATTATATCAAGTCCCATTATCCCGATGCAAGACGCCTTTTCCTTCTCGGCACTGAAAGCATGATCTCCCAGTTTGAGAAGGCTGGATTCGAGTCGTGTTCAGATGATCCGGACGATGTCCCGGATGTTCTTGTGGTGGCTTTCGATCCTACTTTGGTATATCCGCGTCTGTGCCGTGCCTGCTGGTGGGCATCGCAGGGCATACCATATATCGCCACGAACCCTGACAGAGTGTGCCCGACTGACCAGAGAACCATCCTCGTGGACTGCGGTTCCATCTGCCGTTGCATAGAGTCCGCTTCCGGACGCAGGCCCGACATCACCCTTGGCAAACCGGACCCGAATATGATCTACGGTATTATGGATAAATATGGGCTCAAACCCGAAGAGGTGGCAATGGTAGGGGACAGAATCTACACGGATACGGCCACGGCACACAATGCAGGTGCCTTCGGAGTTCTGGTCCTTTCCGGAGAAACAACCATAGAGACAGCGTTGAAAGTTGCCGAGGATGCAGCCTCCAATCCCAATCCGGAGTTCTATCCGCCAAATCTCATCGTTCGTGACATCAAGGAACTCGGCGAACTGATCCTTGCCGCTCGTTCTTAAATATTGATTGTCATAATCTGGTCAATGTCAGTAAGGTAGTTTTGTTGACCGCACAGGGCGCCGCTAACTCGACAGCGGTGACTACGTTATCATGGTCGGTACCCAGCAGGAGAGTCTCACCGTCAAGTGCGTTCCTGCTGACACTCCCAAATCGCGCTTCACGCAACACGAAGTCCTATAGTGTTAAGAATTCCTTTTCTTTTAGTTAATATTTTGTTTTATTTTAGTAAATAACTGAAGAAAGTTGAAAGAAAATTAAAAAAGTATTGTATATTTGTTTTCGGATTGAGCGCAATTGGGGTAAAATGATTGCACTCAAATTGAAAGATTTTAATTAATAAACATTACGAACTTAAATAACTAATTATTGTTCAGTTCATTAAACAACAAAGTTAAAATAAGCCTTTCTGATGGTTTATACTCAGCCATCGGAGGTGCTGCTATTCTTAGTATGGACAGAACTAAGTGTTGACAGTTCCAAATATTTTGTCGGAAATGAAAAATTTGCTTTTAATTTTGAAATTTTTTGCGCTGTCTGTTATCGCTTTGGCTCTTGTTTCTTGTGAGGAAAAGCCTGACGACTCCGCCCTGGATGTACAACTTGACGTCCCTTCTAAAATTGAGGCCGGAACGGATGGCTTGGTGCAGTTCAGGATAATGTTCAGCAAGGCACCAGAGAAAACAGATGTCGTGGTTTTCACTGACTCCGCAGGAAAGGAACATGATTGCGAAATTGTCAACATTTCTACCAAGAACGTAACAGTTGCCCTTTTTAAAGGGTATTTTGCTGATACATACACCGTATCGGTACGCAGGGGAACGGCTGTAAAGCAACAGGGAAAGACTACACTCATTATCTCGGACGGAGTTGAGCCCGCTGAGGGAAGCACAGTTTATGGAAGGGTGATGTGCGAGGACAAGCCTTTGAAAGGCGTTGTGATATCTGATGGAGTGGAAGTCGTTGCAACCGATGACAACGGTATATACCAGATGAAGTCCGCCAAGAAATTCGGATATGTATTCATTTCGATTCCAAGTGGTTATGAGGTTGCAAATGATGGCGTTCGCCCGTTGAACCATATTCTGCTCCAGAAGGATGCCTCAACTGCGGAAAGGGTGGACTTCCGCGTATTTGAGGCCGGTGACCAGACCAACCACAAGATGCTTGTCTTCGGTGACATGCACCTTGCAGGCGGACGCAACAACGACAGCAAATGGTTCAGGGAGTTCTGCAAGGAGGTTGATGCCTATGTCCAGAGCCACAATTCTGAAAAAGTCTATGCCATGACCCTCGGTGACATGACGTGGGACTATTACTGGTACGACAAGAATTATCAGTTCGCCCAGTACCTGAACGATGTCAAGCTCATCAAAGACCTGACCATCTTCCATACAATCGGAAACCACGACCACGATATGATGCTTCCGGGTGATTTCAAGAACGCCGTCCAGTACATGACTGAGGTGGCTCCGGATTTCTATTCCTATAATATAGGTAAGGTTCACTACATCGTTCTCGACAATATCCTCAGCACCAGCAAGGGTGGTGGAAAGGATGACAGGAAATATAACGAACTTGTCACTGATGAACAGCTTGCATGGCTTGCCAAGGATCTGTCTTTCGTATCGAAATCTTCTCCTGTAGTAGTTTCCATGCATGCCACGACATCCAACCTGGATACAGAAGCCAACAGGACCGCCCTTTACAACTGCTTTGCAGGTTTCGATCAGGTACATTTCTTCACCGGTCATACCCATCAGACAGCCAACAGACAGTCCGGCAACTGGTACGACCACAACTGTGGAGCGGTTTGCGCGGACTGGTGGGACTGCGTATATAAATCCGACGGTAAAGTCCATATCGGCACGGACGGTGCTCCTGGAGGATATGAAATCTTTGATATTGCAGGAACGGAATTCAAATGGCAGTTCAAAGGCACCGGCATGGATGAAAACATCCAGTTCCGCACCTACGACCGCAACAATATACATCTGTCATCAGAGAAATACATGGCCGGCAAGTCGGATGCACAGGTCGCAGTCTTCGATGCGGTCACCGGCAACTGGAAGCAGGCAAACAGCATGAACGAGGTTTACATCAATGTCTGGAACTACGGTCCGGGATGGAACATTGAAGTGACGGAGGATGGAAAGCCATTGACAGTCACCAAGTCAGGTGGCAGTTCATACAGGGATCCGCTCCATATCCTGACCTATATGCCGACTTGTGGGAAGACTAAGGAGGACTCATTCACTACAAAGAGTTGCAGCCATTTATGGATGGTAACCGCTTCTAGCACCACTTCAACTCTTGAAATCAAGGTGACGGACAATTTCGGCAATGTTTATACTGAAACGATGACCAGACCAAAACCGTTCACTGTTGATACTTACGCCCGTTGACAGATGTCCCGACTTCGCTCGAGATGACAAGGAAATCTTAATTAACACTCAATATTAACTAAACTACTTTTTATGAGATTCATTAAAACTATTGCTGCAACCCTGTTGCTGGCGCTTTCGGGCCTTGTGAGCGCGAACGCACAGAACAGAGCTGTGTCAGGAACAGTTCTTGATGCTCAGCAGCAGCCGGTTATCGGTGCATCCGTAGTGATCGCAGGTACCAGGCAGGGTACTGTGACAGATCCAGATGGAACTTTCTCAATAAAGATTCCAGCAGGGAATGTCACTCTCGAAGTGGCCTGTCTTGGTTACACGACCATTCAAACGACAGTTCCGGAAGGGACATCCAAGATTGCCGTAACTCTCGAAGAAGACAATATGCTTCTGGAGGAGACAGTCGTTGTCGGTTATGGTACTCAGAAGAAGGTCAATTTGACCGGAGCAATCACTTCTGTGGATTCCAAGTCATTG
>JALFNZ010000063.1 GCA_022774085.1 Bacteroidales bacterium | reverse complement strand
ACCGTTGAGCCGAAAGAAGCCTGAAAATGGGCATATATGTAAACGAAAAAGAGGCTGCGATTTCTCGTAACCTCTTGATTTTTAGTGGCTCCTGAACCAGGACTTGAACCTGGGACCCTCTGATTAACAGTCAGATGCTCTAACCAACTGAGCTATTCAGGAATTTTGTCTCTCAAACGCTTTCTTTTCGTTTGGGATTGCAAAGGTAGTTATTTTTTCGTTCACTCCAAATTTTTCTGCAAAAATTTTTCAAAAAATCTGCATTTTTCTTTTTTGAGGCAAAAAAAGAGGTGCGAAAATGCGTTTAACAAGGTTTTTCATTAACTTTGCATGATTGCAAAAATGAGAAAATGAAGTTTCTTTTTTGAGTGATATATTGAATAAATCTGAAAATTGACATTATATGGATATTGATTTGTTGTCCAAAATGGTCAAGGAACTTATTCTTGACAGTGACAGAGTGGTACTTCCCGGTCTTGGTTGCTTCGTAGCCGAGATAGTGCCTTCTACTTTTTCGGATAAGGGCTACACAATCAATCCTCCATACAGACGTCTTTCATTCAGGTCAAAACCGACGGAAGGAGATGCTTTGGCGCAGCTGTATGCCATATCCAATAATATAGATGTGAAAATGGCTGACCGAATAATCAGAGATTTCCTTCAGGAGCTCAAGTCGGTGCTCCATACCAAGAAGACGGTTGTATTCCCCGCTCTTGGTCGGTTGAGGGCTACCAAAGAGAATAACTTGTTTTTTGTTGCAGATGAATATCTGGATATTTTCCCTGCGGGGTTCGGATTGGAGCCGGTTTCGTTGAAGAATCATCAGGAGACCAAGGAGGAGGTGGCTGCCGCCGTGAAGGGGCTGGCTTCTATTCTTACCTCGGTGGAAAAGGTTGGATCGGAACCCGAACCTGTCATTGAACCGATTTCCGAACCCGAGCCGATTCCTGAACCGGAGCCCGAACCTATCATTGAACCGATTTCCGAACCCGAGCCGATTCCTGAACCGGAGCCCGAACCTGTCATTGAACCGATTTCCGAACCCGACCCGATTCCTGAGCCGGAGCCTGAGCCCGTCATCGAACCGATTCCAGCCCCTGAACCGATTCACAACCCCGATCCGTACATAGAGCCCGAGCCAATTCCCGAGCCCGAACCCGTCATCGAACCGATTCCGGAGATCGAGCCAGCTCCAGAACCATTAATCGAGACACATCCGGAAGAAGTCCGGCAACCGGACCAGCCTACAGACTTAACCCTGAAGAAAACCATACGCCGCAACCGCTGGCGCAAAGCTGCAATAATCACAGGGTCAATCCTTGCAGCAGCAGTCGTGCTGCTTGCGCTTTTCGTCGTGCTTGCAAACCTTGCCCCTGACTTCATAGACAAGCTCCTCTACAGCGCAGAGGAACTCGAAATTCTTAACTATAAATTGGAATAGCACGAAATGACAACTCCAATACGAAAATTTTCCGAGTCAATAACGATTCCTTGTTATTGTACTGACTCATCGTGGCGTCTGAAAGTTTCCTCCTTCATGGATTATACTCAGGAAGCAGCAAACAGACACGCTTCACTCATCGGATTCGGCTATGACGACCTCATAGCGTCACGCACGGCATGGGTGCTCTCCCGAATGCACATTAAATTCTTGAAAACCCCGCTCTGGAGAGACCAGGTAACACTGAACACCTGGCACAAAGGCGCAGAAAGACTCTTTTATATCAGAGATTTCATTATGAACGACGCTGAGGGCAATCCTGCAGTCATCGCCACCTCATCGTGGCTCGTCCTGAACCTTGACACCCGCAGACTCGTCCGCGACCCTGGACTGGTTGACGATTATACAATCTGCAAAGAGGACGCAATAGGGACACCTTGCGATAAGGTGCAGATTCCCAAAGACTTGCAGATGGAAAAAGTACATGAGCACACCGTCTCATACTCCGATGTTGACATGAACGGTCACACCAATAATGTCATGTATGTCGTATGGTCCATGAACACGGTGGATTATGAGCTCGTCTCCAACAACCCTGTCAAGGAATTGAAAATTAACTTCAACCATGAGACCCGTCCTGGCGAGGTAGTCTCACTGTTCACCGCATCCCAAAAATATGAAACAGGAATCCATTGGTTTGTGGAAGGAAAAGTAGGGGAGACCTCAGCATTTTGCCTTGAACTTCTTTTTTAAGGAAACGGTGAATTTGAGTAAAAATTAACGATGATAGAACTGATATATCCATATAGTCCGGCCCCGCTGGTACCGCAACCGACTGCCGAAAATGCAGGTAGGCAAAGGCCCTCCGGAGAAATATTTCCTGTAGTCGAACCGAACGGTATGGTCGTAGGCAGGGCATCAAGAGGCTATTGCCACAGCGGAGCCAAACCCCTTCATCCGGTTGTCCATATACAGATAATGGACAGGTATGGCCGGATATATCTCCAGAAACGCTCTATGCACAAAGACATACAGCCAGGGAAATGGGACACTGCAGTCGGAGGACATGTCTCCTATGGCGAATCCATCCTTGAGGCTGTCTATCGTGAGGCATCTGAAGAACTAGGGTTTACGGATTTCAATCCGATATATCTGCGGTCCTATGTCTTTGAATCAGAGATAGAAAAGGAACTTGTGAACGTATTCGCAGCCGTCGGTTCATTTGAACTCCATCCCGACCATGACGAGGTTGATGAAGGACGCTGGTGGGATATGGATATGATAGAATCTGAAACAGGAAAGGGCATATTCACCCCGAATTTTGAAAATGAATTCAAGGAAATACGCCCTATACTTGAATCGCTCTTATAGCGCATCATGGCAAGTGACCGCCATGAACTTGACTTAGATGATAACTCCTCCGTCAACTGGCAGGACCACTCCTGTGATGTATGAAGCGGACTCGCTTGCAAGGAACAAATAAGCATTTGCAATATCTTCAGGCTCACCGACCCTCTTGAGCGGAATGTGCTGGATCAGAGGCTGGATCATTGCGTCAGGCAGGTTTGCGAGCATATCTGTCTTGGTAATGCCTGGAGCAACTGCATTTACACGGATACCGTCTTTTGCAAGCTCCCTTGCCATCGATTTTGTGAAACCGTTGACAGCAAACTTGGATGCAGGATAACCGCAGCCGGAGCCCTGTCCATACAGACTGACAACAGAACTGGTGTTGATGATTACTCCTGAACCCTGCTCTTTCATGATGCGAGCAGCTGCCTGCGAACAAACGAATACAGCCTTGATATTCAGGTCAATTATGCTGTCAATGTCTTTTTCAGTGTAGTTGTACAACGGCATGTTCTGAGAAATGCCGGCATTGTTTGCAAGGATATCGAGACTTCCAAATTTCTCCTTCACCGTTGCGAAAGCTGCGGCAACTTCTTCCATGGAAGAGATGTCCGGCCACATAGCCTCCACTTCTGCACCTGGCATTTCTGCCTGGATTTTTTCAAGGGCGCTCTTTGCAGTGCTTTCCCTGGAACCGCAGAGCACAACCTTTGCACCTGCCTCAAGATATTTTTTTACGATAGCATAGCCGATACCGCGGGTTCCGCCGGTTACTACAGCTACTTTCCCTTTTAGAATCTGTTCCATAATATATACGTTTAAGTCATTTTCGGCCTATAAAGTTATATAATTTTTGGTTATCTTTGAATTTTTGTTGGATAAAATCTTCACATCATGCCAAGAATAGAATGTTATATGCCGTCAATGTCTGCCGAGGACACATCGCTGACAGTGGAATCACTGAGCAGAAGTGATTCATTCTCAGGAGTTACCTTCCTTTCAGGATCATACCTTGGAGCCACCACCACACTTCGGGAAATCGCCGAAGCCGCCTCTGAACAGTTCATCCTGATATATACCAAGGACAGCCCTCTGGAAATGGGCATGTTCGCTCTTGACAGAATCATATCGATAGCACAGGATACGGATGCAGACATGCTCTATGCTGACCATTACGACACTTCTTCCCAATATACGTCCCGGCCTCATCCCCTTATCGACTGCCAGGAAGGCGCACTCAGAGATGACTTTGACTTCGGAAGCGTCCTCGTGTTCCGCACTACGGCATTCCGCCGTGCCGTCAGGGCAATGGAAACCGAACGTTCCTGGGGAGCCCTCTATGATTTGAGGCTGAGAATGAAGAATATAGTGCATATCAACGAATTCCTTTATACTGAAGTCGAGACCGACAACCGTAAATCCGGACAGAAACAGTTTGACTATGTGGACCCGAAAAACCGTCAGGTCCAGATAGAAATGGAAGAAATCTGTACAGAACACTTGAAGAGAATCGGTGCCTGGCTTGAACCGGTTTTCCGTGATGCAACAGCCGGGAGCCTCCAAATCGATGAAACGGAGAATCCCGCAGACACCGCCCAGGCCCCTTATCCGGTCACCGCATCAGTAATAATCCCGGTATATAACAGGGCCCGCACCATTAGGGATGCCGTTCGAAGCGCTCTCTCGCAACAATGCGATTTCCCTTATAATGTCATCGTCGTGGACAACCATTCCACAGACGGAACAACCGAAATACTTGAGGAACTCTCCGCTGATAATCAATCACTTATCCATCTTATTCCTCAGCGTTACGACCTGAAGATAGGAGGCTGCTGGAACCTTGCCGTACATAGCAGCCACTGCGGAGAATATGCCGTCCAGCTCGACAGCGACGATGTTTACAGCGGTCCCGACACCCTCTCCAAAGTCATTGCCACTTTCCGCAAGGAAAAATGCGCTATGGTCGTCGGGACATATATGATGACAGATTTCGACATGAAACCAATACCTCCGGGAGTCATCGACCACAGGGAATGGACAGAAGAAAACGGCAGCAACAATGCACTCAGAATCAATGGCCTGGGAGCGCCGCGCGCCTTCTGGACCCCACTTCTGAGGACAATCAACCTTCCGAATACAAGCTACGGTGAAGACTATGCCCTGGGACTTCGCATCAGCCGTGAATACCGCATAGGACGTATCTACGATGTCATCTATTATTGCCGCCGCTGGGAAGGCAACTCTGACGCAGCCCTGGACATCAGCAGGGTGAACGCAAACAACCTCTACAAAGACCGCATCCGCACATGGGAACTTCAGGCAAGGATTGCAATCAGCAGAAAGGCAGCCCGCAAAGCTCAGACAGAAACTCAGGACAAATGATGAAAATGGACGTGATTTCAAAGTTCGTCGGTGACCAATTGTCCCGATGGACTCTTGCCTGCAACAATTTCAGGGCACTTAAAAATGTGGAAATCAAGACAATGGATATCGGAGGACTGCAAGTCAAACTCCAGTTCAATCCAGCCAGGATGATATCCTCTGCCGCCAAGCTGACCAAGGAAGACATTGCTGCCAGAAAATGTTTTCTCTGCCGAGAAAACCGTCCGAGTGAGCAGATTATGATAAAATTCGAAGGACGGAAAGGCAAGAAATACCACATTCTGGTGAATCCATATCCAATTTTCCCAGACCATCTTGTGATAGCTATGGCCACCCACACTGAGCAGTCCATCTGGAAACGCTATGTGGATATGCTTGACCTGGCAAAAAAATATCAGAAATATACATTTTTCTACAACGGGCCACGAAGCGGAGCCTCTGCTCCGGACCACCATCATTTCCAGGGGGCCCCTCAGGAACTGATACCGCTTGAGATCGATACTGACAGGTGCCTTAAATCAAAAGATCCTGTCCTTGAGCAAGTTGCATCGCTCCCAGACGCAGAACTCTACCACTACCGCCGCTTTACCACCGGCGTATTTGTCGTGCGTTCGGACACAGCCAAGTCAGCGGCCAAACTCTTCTACCGGCTTCTTGACTGCGCAGACATCCCCGAGGGAGAGAAGGAGCCCCTGATCAACTTGTTTTCTTATTATAAGGAAGGGGAGTTCCGTTCGATAGTGGTTTTCCGCAGTCGCCATCGCTCCCATCATTATTTCTCGGAAGGTCCGGACCATCTGACGATGAGTCCGGGGTGTGCCGACATGGGTGGGGTGTTCATAGTTCCGGTTCAGAAGGAATTCGAGACCATTACTCAGGAATTGCTGTCGGAAATGGTCGCTGAGGTTTCCATCCCACAGCAGGAGCAGGACCTGATAATCCACCGTTTAAAACGGACGCAGAAGAGTCTCGAAGTGGGGATAATGACTGGGCAAGAGATTGAATTTGAGATACTTTCGGACGGAGCAGGCAAACGCAAGGCGGTCATAAAGGAAGGTAAGATAGAATATGAAGGGGCCCTGTATGATGAGTTGTATTTCGAGGCTCCGAATCCTTCCACAGCCTTTGCCCAGGAAAGTTTCATGCTTGTGGGAGTGACCATCGGCAAGCAGTTCCATTGGCAGAGAAAGGAAAATCAAGTCTTTGCTGGAGCATTGAAGATAATAGTAGATGGAGACAATTTATTGGCAATCAATGTTATAGGCGTTGAGGACTATCTATTGAGCGTTATTTCCTCCGAGATGAGTGCCAATTGTTCGCTTGAACTTTTGAAGGCACATGCTGTGATTTCCCGTTCATGGGTCATGGCAAGGATGGAGCAGGGAAGGGAGGACAGTGCTTTTGAAGAGCCTCTCGTGGACAAGGAAACTGATGTGGTGGAATATGTGAAATGGTATGACCATCAGGAACATAAATTGTTTGATGTCTGTGCGGATGACCATTGCCAGAGATATCAGGGACTTACCCGTGCCACGGGGGAAAACGTCCGCAAGGCCGTCGATGCCACATGGGGGCAAATCCTTACCTATGATGGCCGGCTCTGTGATGCGCGTTTTTCGAAATGCTGCGGCGGAGTGATGGAAAAATTCTCCACTTGTTGGGAAGATAAAGATTACCCATATCTCCGGCCCCTCCCAGACACAGCAGGACACAGGCCGGGAGGCCGCGTTTTCTGCGATACATCCGACCCGACTGTCATAACCCAGATTCTGAATGGGTATGACCGTCAGACTATGGATTTCATGTCGTGGGAAGTGGAGTGGTCCAGGGAAGATATTTCCCAAATGGTATCCTGCAAGAGCGGAGTTGACCTTGGCTTGATTCAGCAATTAATTCCTCTTGAAAGGGGAGAGTCCGGCAGGATATATAAACTTGAAATCAAGGGAGATAAACGCTCTCTTATTGTGGGCAAAGAGTTGGAAATCAGGAGATTACTTTCGGATACCCATCTTAAGAGCTCTGCATTCAACATAGAATATGTTCTTGGCGGCAAACCTTCCGATGCTTCATCTTGGGATCATATGATTCTAAAGGGACATGGTTGGGGACACGGTGTCGGGCTGTGCCAGATAGGAGCAGCGGTAATGGCCTCGGAAGGATATGCTTACACACAAATACTATCACATTATTACCCATCTTCACAATTGACAGTCATAAATGAATAAAACCGACATACACCACAAAGCAAAACCATGGAGCTGGATTCCAACCCTTTATTTTGCCGAAGGCATACCATATTTCATTGTCAACAACATATCTGTGATTATGTTCAACAATATGGGTATGTCCAAGGCAGACATGGCATTGTACACCAGTCTGCTCTACCTCCCATGGGTGATCAAACCTCTCTGGAGCCCCTTTGTTGACATCATCAGGACCAAAAGATGGTGGATTGTGACCATGCAGATTATCATGGCGGTTTCCTTCTTCCTTCTGGCCCTCACCCTCCCTTCACCCTCGCCGGAAGTAATTGCCGAAGGACATGCCCCGGTGTCGCTTTTCGTTGTTACCCTGCTTATTTTCTACCTCACAGCCATAGCTTCCGCCACGCACGATATAGCCGCTGACGGTTTCTACATGATTGCCCTGGATTCCGGACAGCAGTCCATATTTGTCGGAATCAGAAGCACCTTCTACAGACTGTCGTCTATTTTCGGGCAGGGAGTGCTGGTGGTGATTGCCGGATTGCTTGAAACAAAGTTGGGTGATATTCCCAAGGCATGGTCCATTACGCTGATTATCAGTGCTGTAATCTTTGCTTCCATTACACTTTGGCACACCTTATCGCTTCCGCGACCACGTGAAGATAGTTCGAGAGAACTCGATGCAGCAGGCATTTTCAAGGAGTTCGGAAGGACTTTTCTGACCTTCTTCCAGAAAAAAGGAGTGATTGCAGCGTTGCTTTTCATGCTTTTGTACAGGCTGCCCGAAGCTTTTCTGGTGAAGATGATGAATCCTTTCCTGCTCAATTCTGCACAGCAGGGAGGACTGGGACTGTCAACTGAGGCGGTCGGACTGGTATATGGGACTGCCGGAGTCGCCGCACTTACAGTCGGTGGCATCCTCGGAGGAATATTCGCTTCGAAACACGGCCTCAAGAAATCAATGTGGCTGATGGCAGCCTCCCTTACCCTGCCTTGTCTGTGTTTTGTCTTCCTTAGTTTGTTTCAGCCTTCAAATATTTGGGTGATAGGCTCTTGCGTAGTACTCGACCAGTTCGGATACGGCTTCGGATTCACTGCTTACATGCTCTACCTCATCTATTTCTCTGAGGGAGAATTCAAGACGGCTCATTATTCCCTTTGTACGGCTTTCATGGCGCTGAGCATGATGATTCCGGGCATGGTCGCAGGTTATCTTCAGCAATGGCTGGGTTACACTGGTTTCTTCATCATGGTCATGATTTGCTGCCTTGTAACCGTGGCAGTGACGATGCTTGTGAAGGTGGATCCGGGATTCGGTAAACGTGAAACTGCATAATTAATTGAATATCAAATGATGAAAAGATTTTTTCTTGCAATATTGGTTGTATTCCTGGCCGTTCCCGCGTCCTATGCCTGGGATGCCCCTTCTGTCCGTGTAGGAATTGAAGTCCTTGTATCAAGGAATTTCGAGGGCCTGCGTGGCCGTAGGGTGGGTCTGGTGACCAATCCGAGTGGTGTGGATTCACATCTGAAATCGACCATTGATATCCTTTTCGAGGCACCTGAAGTGAATTTGGTGGCTCTTTATGGTCCTGAGCATGGAGTGCGCGGGGACATATATGCCGGAGGGAAGGTGAATGATTCCGTCGATCCGAAGACAGGCCTTCCCGTATTCTCATTATATGGAGCAACTCGCCAGCCTACGCAGCAAATGCTTGAAAATGTGGATGTTATGGTCTATGATATCCAGGATGTAGGGGTGAGATCATATACTTTTATCAGCACCCTGGGACTGGTGATGGCTGCATGTGCCGAGGCGGGGATTGAAGTGATGGTACTTGACCGTCCCAATCCCCTCGGAGGACATAAGATTGAAGGATGTTATGTCGAACAGCCATTCAACTCCTTTGTAAGCCAATATAGAATCCCTTATGTTTATGGACTGACTGTAGGTGAATTGGCCATGCTTATCAATGAGGAAGGGCTGAATCGGGGACAGAAAGGAGACTGCGAACCATCGAAATGCAAGCTTACCATCGTGCCTATGGAGGGTTGGACAAGGGATATGACATATGGTGATACAAATCTTCCGTGGGTGCTCCCTTCGCCCAATATCCCTTATGACGACACGCCTATGTATTATGCCTCCGCAGGAATATGCGGCGAATTGTACGGGTTTATGAATATTGGCGTGGGTTATACCCTCCCTTTTCAACTTTTTGGAGCTGAATGGCTTGATCCTGAGAAACTGAAGGGCAAACTCGATGAATATGCACTTCCGGGTGTCGCTTTCCGTACAATCTGGTATAAGCCTTTCTCCGGATCCCTTGCCGGAAAACTTGTCAAGGGATTGCAGTATTTCTTTACAGACTATGAAACAGCACGTCTGACTGATGTGCAATTCTATGTGATGCAGGCAGTTGCAGAGCTCTATCCGGACAAGAAGCCTTTTGAAATCATTTCCGGCTATGGACTGTTCGATAAAGTTTGTGGTACAGATTATGTAAGAATAAACTTTTCGAAGCGCTACAAAGTTTCCGATATCGAGGACTATTGGCGCAAGGATGAGGAAGATTTCCGAATTCTCTCACAGAAGTATTATCTGTATCCAGACACTGGGTTATTACCCTAAGTTAGTGGTTATTAATTTTGGAACACTATGAAAAGATTCAGGACCATTGCGGCTATGATGCTGACAGTCTCAGCTCTGGCCATGGTTTGCAGCGAATCGGATGCTCAGACCAGAAGATCAGAAACTACCACAACATCCCGCCAGGGAACTGCCACCCGTCAGGGAACGAGCACCCGTGAGGCGGCATCACCTAAGAAAGGTACAGTCACCCGTCAGGGTGCTGCCACTCAGCGTCAGGGCGCTTCCACCCAACGTCAGACAACTTCCACCCAGCGTCAGACAACTGCAAGGACATCGGCACCAGCAAACCGTCCGACCAATTCCTCGCGACCGGTTTCAACGACATCCAGCCGTTCTACCGTCACAGGCAGCAAGCCTTCAACAACCATCAAGACCCGCCCGACAGTAACGGAGACCCGTCCGAGCACAAACACCGGCACCCGTCAGACAACCACCAGGCCAACCAACAGAGTTGATACAGACAGACCAATGGAAGTAAACCGTCCGGGCAAAAATGTCGAACCAGGCAGGCATCAGGAACCAGGCAGACATCTTGAACCAGGCAGATATCCTGAACCGGTCAGAGCCGGCCACCATCCTGACGAATACAGGGTACACCCTCGTGACCGAGAATTCATGCACTACAATGCTCCTTCATATTTCTGGGCCCATGACCACCACTGCTATGGACACAGGGTACGTGTTCTTCCGAGCCATGCACTTAGACACCATTGGTGCGGACACGTATATTACTGCTACAATGACATCTGGTACCGTCCTTACGGAGGCTATTATGTTGTATGCAGACCACCGTTCGGAACAGTGCTCGCAGCGCAGGTAATTTCAGATATGGCTTGGGCTTCGGTGAGGATTTCATACTACAATACTGTAGCAAGAACATATGATGCAATCAATGCCAACAACAAACTCATTGCCGAACAGAATGCCGTGATTGAACAGAACAACAGGGTAATTGCACAGAACAATGCTTTGATAGCGGCTCAGAATCAGGCAATTGCCCAAGGACAGAAATATGCTGCTGAATCCTATGCCAAGGCAAACGAGTTGGGACTCATCCAGAGCTTTGCAGATGCTGACGAGACCTATTATTATCAAGACGGAGTCTTCTATTCGATGGGGGCTAACGGTCAATATATGGTCATCATACCTCCGGCAGGAGCATTGGTAGAGAATCTGCC
This sequence comes from Bacteroidales bacterium, assembly GCA_022774085.1. Lineage (GTDB taxonomy): Bacteria > Bacteroidota > Bacteroidia > Bacteroidales > UBA932 > Cryptobacteroides. The sequence goes on along the minus strand of JALFNZ010000063.1, from coordinate 1,196 downwards.
TGAAGACTATGACATGGTTACTTTGAAAGGAGATGAATATTATAAGGTTGATGATACCATATACAAGGTGACCATCAAGGAAGGAAAACCTTATTTCGAAGTTCTTGGACAGCTATATAGCTGATATCAGGGAAGCTATGCGCCTTAGGGCGGATGAGTCACCGCTGGCCTCGATACGAATGGTTGCTGGGGAATCGTCAAGAGGGATGCTTTCCTGATTCATGACATCCACAAGGTGCTTCACTACTGCCGGTGCGGGATTGATAACCTGGACATCACGGTCCGGGACAAGACGTCCGGCAGTTCTTTTTATGGTATCAATAAGGAAAGGGTAGTGTGTGCAGCCAAGTACGATAGTATCCGCGCCCTGATCCAGAAGAGGCTTGAGGCTGCGTTCAACTGTTTGCTCAGCCCTTGGTGAATCCAGATCCCACGATTCGACAAGCTCCACAAAGCCTTCACCGACATGTTCCACTACTTTTGAATTGCCTTTGTACAAGTCCTTCATCTGGTTGTATTTCTGGCCTTTGAGCGTCCCCGCTGTTGCCAGTACCCCGATGATACCTGTCTTGGTTGCATTGACGGCTGGTTTGACGGCAGGCTCCATTCCGATGAACATCAGATGGTCTTTCCGGCCTCCGGTCAGTTCAAGCACCCTTTCGCGCACCTTCTGGTCAGATTTGTCTGAATAATTGGAACGAAGATGGGCGATTGCGGCTGCCGTGGCTGTATTGCATGCCACAACAATGATGTCCACTCCTGAGTTTCCACGGTATATCCCATCCTGACTTCCCGAGAGCATCATTCTGGTTATGGCCTCGGCCCTGTCAATTATGACTTCTCTGTCTTTGGGACCATAGGGGCACCAGGCCGTATCTCCGTAATACCATACGCCGGATCCGGGCAGTGCCTTACGCACTTCCCTTAAGACGGACATACCGCCAACTCCGGAGTCAAAGATACCTATCATAGTGTTTACCTTCCGCAAATATACTCTATTTTATGATATGTCATTACCTCTTGATATACATAGCTCGGGAAAATTGTTTATTTTTGCAGGATCGAACACTTGGTCGGCTTTGCCGATGGAATAATTGATTTTTCTATATGATTACAATAGAGCAGATAAGAGAATTGCAGCAGAGGGTTCAAATCCTCGGGAAATGCATCAATGTGGAGCAGAAAAGGGATGATGT
>JALFNZ010000020.1 GCA_022774085.1 Bacteroidales bacterium | reverse complement strand
GATGATTTCAACGGGGACTGGACCAAGCCGCTTTACAAGGCTCTCCTGCTTGGAAGGCGTCCTGCAAGCTACCTGCTTGTCACCTTGCTCGGCGCCTTCCTGCTGATGCTTGCCATGGGACTTGACAAGATCATTGCCGTGGCTGGCGCCATAGCCGTGGCATTCTGCTCGTACAATATGCAGATCATTCAGGTCGGGCACAATACCAAGATGCAGGCAATAGCCTTCTTTCCATGGGTGCTTGCCGCCATCATATTCACATATAAATCAGCACTTTCCGACAAGGGAACCCTACGAAGCCGGCTGCCGCACACCATTCTGGGCTCCGTCCTTTTCGCCCTTGCCCTCAGCTTCCAGATAAAGGCCAACCATGTCCAGATCACCTATTATCTGGCTATAGTCATCTTCATATATGCCCTCGGCCTTCTGATAAGCCTTTGCATAGACAAGGAAAAACGCTCCCATCTGAAAAGCTTCTTTGCGGCATCGGCCCTGCTGCTGGTTGTTGGCTGCATAGGCATAGCTACCAACGCCAACAAACTCATCCCGACCTACGAATACACCCCATACACCATGCGCGGCGGCTCGGAACTCACTTCCGACAGCGACAGCCACAACCAGAAGGGTCTCAACCTCGACTACGCAACCGCATGGTCTTACGGCATAAACGAGATGCCGAACCTGATGATTCCGAATTTCAACGGAGGATCGTCCTCAGGTGAACTTCCACTGGATTCTGAGACAGGAAAACTCCTCAAGCGTGCCGGCCAGCCCCATCTGAAGGAAACCATGAAGGCGCTTCCTCTGTATTGGGGACCGCAGCCATTCACCGCAGGTCCGATGTACCTTGGAGCAGTTTCAATATTTCTGTTTGTGCTGGGACTCTTCCTCTGCAAAGGCAGGGAGAAATGGTGGCTTCTTGTAGCCACCGTCATAGCCGTGCTTCTTGCCTGGGGCAACCATTTCATGTGGTTCACCCGCCTGTGGTTCAATTATGCTCCGATGTACAACAAATTCAGGACGGTTTCGATGGCATTGACGGTGCTTCAGGTAACTGTTCCTATGCTTGGATTTCTGGCTCTGGACCGCATTGTCAAGGAGAAGTACAGCCGCAAGGACTTTAACAGGGCCGGATGGATTGCTTTTGGCCTCACTGCAGGATTCTGCCTGCTCTGCGTCATATTTCCGGGCATTGCAGGTTCTTTCACGGCAGCATCCGATGCAGGACAGCCTGAAATCCTTGCCGATGCTCTCTCCCTTGACCGTCAGACTCTGCTCCGCAAGGATGCCTTAAGGTCGCTCTTGTTGATTACGGTTGTGTTTGCTCTCATCCAATGGGCTTACAGGGCAAAGGAACCGTTTGCAGCAAAAGGCAGGATGACCATAATTTCCGCAGCAATTGCTCTTGTGGTGTTCTTCGACCTTTTCAGTGTGGACAAGAGATACCTCAACAAGAGCCATTTCGTCACTCCGCGAGATTTCAATGCCGCATACGAGCCTCGTCCTGTGGATGAACTCATACATCAGGACCCGGATCTTTCTTACAGGGTACTGGACATAAGTGTCAATACTTTCAACGACGCCATCCAAAGCTACCATCACAAGTGCATCGGAGGCTACAGTCCCGTGAAGATGCAGCGTTACCAGGATCTGATAGACCATTATATAAGTCCCGAAATTAGCGACTTATACGGAGTTATAGGGAAAAGTCAGACAATTTCCGAGGTTGAGGAGAATCTCCCTGCCATGAAAGTTACGTCAATGCTAAATGGACGCTATATCATCCTAGGAGAGGATTATCCGCCGGTTTTGAATTCTGGGGCAATGGGTAACTGCTGGTTTGTGGATAATGTGGTTCCTGCCGGAAATCCTGACGAGGAAATCGCCCTTGTCGGTGAGGCTGACCTTCGGTCGGAGGCTGTAGTGGGCCGGGATTTCGACTGGGTTTATGATGCCGTGCCATCGGCTGCCGGTGTCTCTGCCCAGGATGGTTCTGAGTCTTTTGGTGATATCATTGAATTGACAAGCTATAGCCCGAAGGAATTGATATATGCATATGATACTGATTCTGAAAGACTTGCTGTGTTCAGCGAAGTCTATTATCCTAAGGGATGGAAGGCATGGTTAGAGCCGGAAGGCGCTTATGGGGAGGTAAGGCACGGGCGCTATGTCCCTACTGATAATGCAGTGCAGCTTGATCTTTTCCGTGCAGACTGGATACTTAGAGCTGCCATCATTCCAGAAGGCAGGGGCAACATTGTCATGAGATTCGAGCCGAATTCCTATCGCATCAGTGAAAATATTTCACGTGCAAGTTCAATCTCACTCATCGTCCTGCTTCTCTTCTCCGTTGCAGGGGCAGTTCTCGGACGTCTCAGGAGCGGCCTGTAAGCCTGTCGAACAGGCATGCCATCCGGTGGGTGAGACTGCGACGGGAGAAACTTCCGATGTCGTGTGTATCAGCTTTGAGGGTACCATTGCGGAAACGTTCCCAGCACAGATCTATGTAGCGGCTGATTGAAGCGCTGTCTTCCCACCCGAAGACGAATCCTGCCTGAGTCTGACTGATGATGCGGGCCATGGCCCCGTCTGTCTGACCTATACCAAGTATCGGTCGTTCCGAAGCCAGATACTCGAAGAGTTTGCCGGGCAGTGTGGCGCGGTATTCAGGTTCCTTCCTGAGCGGAAGAATCAGAAGTGAGGAGCTTTTCTGAAGGCACACCGCATCGTTGTGGTTGCAGTAGCCGAGGTCCTCGAGATTTTCGCCGAGCCCGGCAGCCACTATCGATTCTGTGATCTGCTTGTCGGTCTTTCCTGCAAGTCTTATGCGGAGCAATTTTTTGAATTCGCTGTCCCTCCTGCATTTTTCAGCAAGGACTTTCCACAGGATGTCAGGATTTCCGTCAGAGGCAAACAGTCCGGTGTGTGTTATGCTGAAATATTCGTCCCGTTGAGGCTTCGCCGCAAAGTCATCTTCGTCAAAGCCGTTGGTAATAAGATCCACCTCTGTCGTGGTCATCGCCTTGAATTCATCCTGGACCAAAGGAGAGACTGCAACGACTACAGAGGCATCATCCAGAACCATCTTCTCAAGTCTGACATGTTTGCGCTGCGCCCATGGACTGAGAGCCAGATGCTTGAAATAGAACATCTTTGTCCACGGGTCCCGGAAGTCTGCAACCCATGGAATGCCTGTTGCACGCGCCACTTTCCTTGCAATCAGATGCATGGAATGAGGCGGTCCGGTGCTTACGATGATGTCCACAGGATGCTCTTTCAGGTATTCTTTCAGAAATCTGACAGAAGGTCCTATCCAGAAACAGCGGGGGTCGGGAATGAACATGTTTCCCCTTATCCACATGGCTACCTTTTGGGTGAAAGATTTCTCCTGGGAGTTGATAGGGTTCACTTCACCGCTCTGAGCAGTCCTGCCCTTTTTCCCGGTAAGGGCACGGTAGATATTGTATGGCTCAAATATCTTGCGTCTGATAACTTCCACCTGAGGCGGAATCTCATCAAGAAGAGACTCATCAACGGTTATTGCCTCGGGATTGAGAGGGGTGTAGATTACTGGCTGCCATCCTTCTGAAGGCAGATATTTTGCGAATTTAACCCATCTCTGAACGCCTGATCCTCCTGTCGGAGGCCAGTAATAGGAAATTATCAGAACCCTTTTCTCCATGAATCAAATCAGAAGAAGATCTTGAAAAATGAATCCTTGATCTTTACAAGCTCTTTCTTGGCCGCAGTGAGTTCGAGGGCCTCATCTTCAACAATGATAGTAACTGAGGTTTTTGTGAGGTCTTTAAATTCGGCTATAATTAACCCTTCTGTCAGGCCTTTTTTATCGAAAGAAATCGTACCGGTGTCGTTTCCTGTATATGTCAGAGTATATGGGATAGTAGTATAATCCGAATAAACATAATCATCGTCCTTCATATTTGCCAAAAGCACGATGAATTCACCGAATTCGCCCATTCCGGACAAATTTCCAAGGCTGCCGAGACTTTCAAGAACCTTGTCATTGTTAATGTCGATGTCCAACATATCACCGATAATTTTTTTAATTTTACCGGCATTGATGGCTAATATCATATTCTCGGGCTCTGTGGTTCCTAAGTCAATGCAAATAGGCATTGTTCCGACTTCCTCATCAATGACTATTTCTCCTACCCACTGACGCTCAATGGTGGTCTTCCTGTTTTCCTTGGTACATCCCGCAAGCAACAAAGTCATTGCGGTTGTCAATAAAAATATGGCTTTCTTAATCATTTATGTTTAATTTTGGGCAAAGTTATAAATTTTATGATAATCTGATATGGACAGGAGACAATTCTTGAAGACAGCAGCGGCAGGGACGGCTATGGCAGCCGTTTCAGGGACAGCAGGGCCTTTGGTTACCGGATGTACGGGCAAGGTCAGGACTTCCGGGAGCGGAGGTAAGATGGTGATGAGTTTTGAGCCATACGAGCTACAGCTCAGGCATGTGTTCACCGTGTCTTCCTATTCGCGCAAGACAACTCCCGGAGTGCAGGTAAGGATTGATTATGAGGGTATTACCGGCTATGGGGAAGCTTCGATGCCTCCTTATCTGGGGCAGAGCGTGGAGACTGTAATGGCCTTTCTTTCGA
>JALFNZ010000004.1 GCA_022774085.1 Bacteroidales bacterium | reverse complement strand
TACTATCAAAAATTTTTACATTTATAAAAATTTTGTGAGAGTATGATAGCCGTTCGCTATCGCTCACTCTCACGATGAAAATCATTTGATATCGCCCTTGGGCGAAAATATATCAAAGATTTTCATGTTCGGTTTCATAATGACATTGGTTATTGGATTTATTAATTAAGGGTTCATCAGATCTTTGTTCACAAAACCTGTGATCTGACCGATCAGTTGAATTGCTGCACTTGCCTTGTGTTTCACATAAGAAGAAGCACCAGGATGTTCTGCAGCCGAAATCAGGCACTTTACCGCTTCATCGAAACGGGAAGCCTGAATAAATGACAAGCCTCTATCCAGAAGCTGCTCGGCCTCGGCAGAGCAGCTTTCCGAATAGAAGTTTCTATTTTCCATTATACAAGTCCTGAAAAGCCCATGAAGGCCATTGCAAGAATACTTGCAGTAACAAGGGCGATAGGAATACCCTTGAAAGCCTTAGGGACATTGTTGAGTGCAAGTTGTTCGCGAAGGCCGGCGAAGAGGACCATTGCGAGTCCGAAACCGAGTGAAGTCGCGAATGCATACCATGTAGCCTCACCGAGGTTATAGTCCTTGGTTGCCACTGTAAGAGCGACACCGAGCACTGCACAGTTGGTGGTAATCAGAGGAAGGAAGATACCGAGAGCTGCATAGAGCGAAGGACTTATCTTCTTAAGAACGATTTCCACCATCTGCACCAGGGCAGCGATGACAAGAATGAATGATATAGTCTGCAGGAACTCAAGTCCGAGTGCCACTAGAGCCATGTTCAGGAGATAGGTCACCACAGTTGCAAGAGTGATGACAAAGCAAACTGCCATGGACATTCCGGCTGCTGTGCTGAGCTTATTGGACACGCCCAGGAACGGACATACTCCGAGGAACTGAGACAACAGGATATTGTTAACAAATATCGCTGAAATGAATATGATTGCAAATTCTGCCATAATGATTGTCAATTAATTAGTTTCTCTTTTCTGTAAGTTTCCTGAATACTACGATCAGATAGCCAAGTGCGAGGAATGCTCCCGGAGCGAGTACGAAAGCAAGGATTCCGTCACCTGAAATGAACTTGAATCCGAATGCGCTGCCGCTTCCGAGGATTTCACGTACAAGACCCAGCAGAGTGAGTGAAAGGGTGAAGCCCAGTCCGATTCCAAGACCGTCACAGGCAGAATCAAGGACTCCGTTCTTATTGGCGAATGCCTCAGCACGTCCGAGAACGATACAGTTCACCACGATAAGAGGAATGAACAGTCCGAGGGTCTCATAGATGTCCGGAACATAGGCCTGCATCACAAACTGAAGGAGGGTCACAAAGGTTGCGATCACTACGATGTATGAAGGGATGCGGACTTTATCCGGGATGTATGGAGCAATCAGTGAGATTGCCATGTTGGAGAGTACGAGGACAAACAGAGTTGCAAGTCCCATGCTCATGCCGTTGATGGCTGATGTTGTTGTAGCCAGGGTCGGACACATTCCGAGAAGGAGGACAAATGTAGGGTTCTCCTTTACCAGGCCTTTAGTTATAAGCTGTAATTTTCCCATGGTGGTTCCTCCTTATTTAGATTTCTCGACTTCGTTTGAAATGACATCGCCATCGCAGGCAGAGACGCAATCGTCGCAGGCAGAGGCAAGTGGCATCGGAGTCTGAGCGATGGTCTGGAAGACCTCAACAGCTGTTGCAAGACCAGCCGCGTATGCCCTTGAGGTGATGGTTGAAGCTGTGATAGCATCCACATCACCGCCATCTTTCTTCACGGCAAGCTTTTTCTCTGCAGGATTGAAACCTTTGAACTGCTCGGCAAATCCGCCAACCTCAGTACATTTGGCACCAAGACCCGGAGTTTCGCTCTGTGAGAGCACTTTTGTATTATAGATGACACCCTCAGAATCAAAGCCCACCTTGATAAGGATAGGGCCGCCGAAACCAAGAGTAGTAACGTTGACAGCACAGCCTATCGTATTGCCCTGAGCGTCATAGGCGAGATTGTAAGTATATTCCTTATCCCCCATTGTCACGCTGCGTTCCTCTTCAATGGAAGCGGCACTTTCTGGAAGGACTTCTTTGATAGCTGCCTCATTCTTTGCCTTTGCAGCTGCTTCGATAGGTGATTTGGTCAGTGCATACACACCTGCAAGCAGGGATGAGCAGACGAAGCAGATGAGGAAAAGGCACAGAGTCATGTTTTTGAATGATGAATTAACTGCCATAAATCCTACCTCCCATATTTTTTGCTGTGACAGTACTTATTGATAAGAGGAACTGTCGAGTTCATGATAAGGATTGCGAATGACATTCCTTCAGGATATGCTCCGAAGTAACGGATAAGCATTGTAAGAAGACCGATGCCCACACCGAAGATGACGCCTCCGAGGTTGCTCATAGGGGATGTCACATAGTCGGTTGCCATGAAGACTGAACCGAGAAGGATACCACCGGTGAGAAGGTTGAAGACAGGGTCGGTGTATTGCTCAGGATTGATACCCCAGAAGATGGCAGAGAAAACAGCTACTGTACCAAGGATTGAAAGAGTAATCCAAGGTTTGATAACCTTTCTTGCAAGCAGGTATATGAATCCGACGATGATGGCAATGGCTGAAAGCTCACCTGCAGAACCTCCGATATTGAGGAAAAGCATGTCGAGGTAGTCCATTGTCTGAGTTGCAGCAACGCCGCCCTCTTTTACCAGACCCAGAGGAGTTGCTCCTGAGAAAGCATCGATACCACCGCCTATGAATCCGGTAGTCCTGGTCCAGTCGGTCATGTAAGTCGGGAATGAAATCAGAAGGAAGACACGGCCTGCGATGGCAGGGTTGAACAGGTTCTGTCCGAGTCCGCCGAAAGTCATCTTGGCTACTCCGATAGCAACCACAGCTCCGATAAACACAACCCACCAAGGAGTTGAAGCAGGAAGGTTCAGTGCAAGAAGGACTCCGGTGATGACTGCAGACCAGTCCCCTACCGTACAAGCCTTCTTGAGCAAGTATTTAGTAATCAGAAACTCCAGCAGTACGCATGAAGCCACGCTGACTCCCAGCACGAGAAGCTCATGCCATCCGTAGAAGAGTACGGATACAACTACAGCTGGAAGAAGCGCTATCACGACATCGCGCATCAGACTCTTTGTAGAAGTCCTGGTGTGCAGATGCGGTGAAGGTGAAACCAGTAAAGTATTCATTTTTGTAATGTTAATTCGTTGTTAATTACTTCTTTGCAGCTGCAGCCCTGCCTCTGATGATGCGGATGACATCTCCTTTGGCAATACGGATGACATCGAGAAGAGGGATGTTGGCAGGACAGCTGTACAGACAGCATCCACACTCGATGCAATCCTGGATTGCATTCTCTTCGAGTTCTTCCATCATGCCGTTGCGGGCATATTTGTTCAGAAGGAATGGCTCAAGGCCCATAGGACAGGCATCAGCACATTTACCGCAACGGATACATGCAGACTCGGCATTTCTCCTTGTCTGTTCTTCTGTAAGATAAAGAAGTGAAGAAGAACCTTTAACAGTTGCAGCATCCAGATTTGCAATTGCCTTACCCATCATAGGACCGCCGCTCACTATCTTGGCAGCAGCTTCAGGCACTCCACCTGCGCACTCTGCGATATATGACAGAGGCATACCGATGCGGAAGAGGTAGTTGTGCTGCTTCTCGACAGGAAGACAGTCTCCTGTGATTGTCAAAGTATTGGTTACCAGAGGTTTATTCTTCTGCACAGCCTCATAGACTGCGAGAGAAGTCGCAACGTTCTGTACCACTGCACCCACGTCGATAGGAAGTCCCATGGATTTCACCTGGCGTTTCATCACAGCGTCGATGAGCTGTTTCTCTCCGCCCTGAGGGTATTTCTTCTTGAGGGACATCACCTCGATGCCGTCATAGCCTTTTGCTGTTTTCTGAAGCGCGGCAAGGGACTCATTCATCACCCTTATTGCCTCAGGCTTGTTCTCTTCAATACCGATCACTGTCCTGCAACCTCCAAGAACCTGTTTCATGATTGCTGCTCCGACGATGATTTCCTTGCTCCTTTCGAGCATGATGCGGTAGTCTGAAGTAAGGTAAGGCTCGCACTCGGCACCGTTGAGAATCAGACATTCAGCCTTCTTGCCCGGAGGCGGACAGAGTTTCACGTGGGTCGGGAAGGTCGCACCTCCAAGACCGACTACTCCACAAGCTTTGATTTTGTCGAGGATAGCCTTGTTGTCCTGAGGAATTTCAGTAACAAGAGTGTCACTCAGGTCAATGCCTTCAGCCCACTCGTCTCCTTCGACATCAATCTCGATATGAGTCATATTGTTGCCGGCAATGTCCTTGCGTGGTCCTATGGACTTGACGGTACCTGAAACTGGAGAGTGTACGAAAGCGGAAATGAATCCGGCTGGCTCTGCAATTACCTGTCCTGCAAGCACTTTGTCACCAACGCTTACCTTCGGTGTAGCCGGGGCGCCAAGGTGCTGTGCCATTGAAACGAAGACCTTCGCCGGAAGAGGGAGGACTTCAATCTTGCAATCTTTGGAAATCTTGCTGTCGTTGGGGTGGATACCACCTATTGAAAATGTTGTCTTCATAGTTCTACTCCTCCTTCTTTACTGGTTCTGTTGCCGGAGCCGCTTTCTCTGACGGAGCCGGTGCAGCAGCTGGAGCCGGTTTCGGTGCAGCAGCTGGAGCCGTTGCCGCAGGTGCTGCCGGTTTAGGAGCAGCAGCCGCAGGTGCTGCCGGTTTCGCCGGGATTACCGGGAAATTGACTGCATGGATTGCTCCGGTAGGACATTCAGCCACACATTTCTTGCAGAGTTTACATTTGTTGAAGTCGATGTAAGCCAGATTGTTCTCGACTGTAATAGCTCCGAAAGGACATACCTTTGCACATTTGCCGCATCCGATGCAGGCAGCCTTGCAGGCTTTGCGTGCAACTCCGCCCTTGTCCTTGTTGATACAGCTTACGAAGACCCTCATGTTCCTTCTGCCTTTGTTGCGGAGTTCAATCACGCCCTTAGGACAGGCCTTTGCACATGCACCGCAAGCAGTACATTTTTCCTCGTCAACAACAGGAAGGCCGGACTCAGGGTCCATGACAATGGCCCCGAACTTACATACGCTCACGCAATCCCCACAACCGAGGCATCCGAATGAACATCCGGTGTCTCCGCTGTAAAGGGAAGCCTTCACGCGGCATGAAGCATATCCGCCATACTCGTTGGTGCGTGGGCGGTTTTCACAGGAACCGTTGCAGCGTACAACTGCCACCATCGGTTCTTTAGCCTCGACCTGAAGTCCGAGCACACCAGCAACTTTCTGCATCACGTCATTGCCTCCGACAGGGCAGAAACATCCGCCAAGGTCAGGAGACTCGACACAATGCTGTGCAAACGCATGACAGCCAGCTTGTCCGCAGCCGCCGCAATTTGCACCCGGCAATACTTTCTCCACCTGGTCTATCCTCGGGTCTTCCTCAACCTTGAACTTCTTGGCAACAAGGTAAAGGACAACGGCAAGGACAGCTCCGAGAACGGAGATGATTGCAATAGTCCAAATGATTGTTTGTGTCATGGGTTAATGTATATAAGTAGTTTATGTTATTATTTTTCCTCAATGTAGAAAACGAATTCGCTTTCCAATTTGTTACGCAGCAACCAGATAACGAAATAATACAATGCCACCCCCGCGATTGCCGCAAGGCCGACATAGGCTTCGTTACCGATAACGGAGGACAAAGATAATATTAAAATCAACAAAATCAGCAAAGGAATCACATAAGATATCCAAACTGCCTTCAATCCCATGGATTTCTTCGTCATAACCTTCACCTGCTGACCTTCGCTGTACACCGTATAAGGGTCGGTCGGCACCATGATCAGTTTCTTTTCTTCTTCGGACATCCCGCACAGACCTTTGGCATGACAAGAGGCACAGGCAGAAGAAGAGAGGATTTCCACGGTTGTGAAATCCGGAGTAATTTCCACGATTATTCCATCGTGGGCTATGCTGTCTTTCTTTCTTCTCATATCGTAATCAATTCCTAATCAAGGCAGTAAACGGATGCTTCAACCCCTCGTATCCGACAAGCCTGCCGGTGGCAAGTCCCACCAGAATCGGAGCTTCCACATAAACCGGAATACGGTTATCATCGTCAGATATCCATATCCTCATATCATCATCACCCTTAAACACCTCACCTTCAAGGAGTTTCGCAGCAAACCTCACTGTCTTCACTGTTCCGAGTCCCTTGACCTTCAGAGTTTCGCGGCCATACATGATGAAATACACATTGTAAATATCGTCGTCAATGGCAAATGTCATCGGATATTTGACACCCGTTTCGATATTGTCCCAGTCAATATTCCTTGCAAAATAGAAAAGGGCCGGAAGGTCGAATGTGCACTTTGTCAACGGCAGGCATTCGCTTCTCTGGCCATTCTTTGTTGAATACAAATCTGCTGAAATATGTGGTTCGGTGCCGTTCCAGTCATACAGGTAGAGGTTTGTAGCATGGTACTTTCCCTCGTGAGTATTCCTTGAAAATTTCATCGGCCTGAGTCCGTCAACCGTAAACCACGAACGGAAATCCTCCCTGACCTTGAAGAAAAAATCAAAGAATCTGGTTGTTTTTCCTGTTGCTACGCATCTGAAGACTTTTTTGCCGTTGAAGAGCACGGTGTCCAGCTCGACCTGGGCACTTCCGACATCCGAGTCTATGGCTCCAAATTCATAGTGCATGGTGAAAGTCATCTTTTCGCCTGCCTGAAATGCAAGTTCACTTTCCTTCAGTGTCCTGACAGGCACGCAATAGGACTCTGTCTGTTGTGCACCTGCACAAATACAGAATAGAAGCCCGGACAGACAGAGCAGATGAATTATGAAGCTACGATTCTTCATATTACACGGCTACATGAAATCTGTGTTGGAGCCGAAATCTCCCCCCGATGCAAACGGCTCGGAGAAATCGTCGTTCATATTGGATTCGTAGGACATCATGCCGGCCTGGCTGACAAGGCTTTCCTGCTCATCCACGAAGCGAACCTCATTGGCACGGAACCTCATTTCCACATCGGCAATGGCTCCATTTCTGTGCTTGGCAATGATAATCTGTGTCCTTCCTATATCGTCCGGATTATCGGAAAGTCCCTGATAATCGGCTCGATGGATGAAGATTACCATATCGGCATCCTGTTCGATGGATCCGGACTCTCGCAAGTCGCTGAGCTGAGGTCTGTTCTTTCCACCCTGCCTGTTCTCGGACTGACGTGAAAGCTGAGACAAGGCAATGATTGGGATGTTCATTTCCTTGGCTGTCGCCTTGAGGGTGCGCGATATGGCAGCCACCTCCTGCTCACGCATTCCACGCAGTTCTGAAGGTCCCTGCATCAGCTGGAGGTAGTCCACGACAACGAGTCTGACGCCTTTCTGCTTGACGAGTTTCTTTACTTTTGAACGGAACTCCATCACCGGGAGTGAAGGGGTATCGTCGATATACATCGGAGCCTTGGCAAGTCTCTTGAGCTGTACCTCAAGCTGGACCCATTCATGAGGTTCAAGCTTGACACCTCCCTTGATTTTGTCCGCACTCAGGCCGGTCTCCGACACCATCATACGTTTAGCAAGCTGGATTGCCGGCATCTCAAGCGAGAATATCGCAACCGGCATGTTGAAATCGACGGCTGCATTTCTGGCAAGGTTGAGCACGAAGGCTGTCTTACCCATGGAAGGCCTTGCAGCAAGGATGATGAGGTCTGACGCCTGCCAGCCGAGGGTGATTTTGTCAAGTGAAGGGAAGCCGGACGGCACTCCGCTCAGGCCGGAAGAATCCTGAAGTCTCTGGATGTCCGCCATGGCGTCATTGATGACTTTTCCGATTTCCTCCACATCCTTCTTGACATTGTTCTGGATGGCTGCAAAAAGCTTGGTCTGGGCCATGTCGATCAAGTCATCGACATTCACCGATTCGTCGTACGAGGTCTTGAGGATATCATAAGAGGCAGTGATGAGTTCCCTTTGAATGCATTTCTGCTTCAATATCCTGATATAGAACTCGATATGTGCAGCGGCACCGATTTTCTGTGACAGTTGCACAAGTGCCACGCTACCTCCCACAACTTCAAGATTGCCTTGTGCCTTCAGTTTCTGGGATACGGATAAAATATCAAGGGCGACATGCTCATTTGAAAGGGAGCGCATCGCCTCAAATATCATCCTATGCTTTTCGCTGTAAAAGCACCCCGGAGTGAGCTCATCCATCGCCTCATCTATGCAGTTGGGCTCGATGAGCAAGGCTCCCAGGACAGCCTCTTCGACATCAAGAGCTTGAGGCGGTTTGTTACCCATCTCAAGCCCTAATGTATCTAAATTCGGTTCGTCCGCTTTTCGGCGGGAGCGTTTTCTGGAATCTTCTGCCATATCCGGATTTTATTCAAAATCAGGATTTACAAGTATTCTTCCACAATATTCGCAGATAATCATCTTCTTGTTTGAAGCGATATCGATAAGTCTCTGAGGAGCAATGGTATTGAAACAGCCACCGCAAGAGTCGTTATTGAAGACCGACACTACTGCAAGGTGGTTGTTGCAGCTGCTTCTGATACGCTCATAGGCACTCATTGTCCTTGCATCAATTTTTGCAGCGCAATTCTCCCTGACTGCACGGAGTCTTTCCTCCTCCTTTGCAGTTGACTCTACTATAGTCGAAAGCTCTTCTTTCTTTGCCTTGAGGTCGTCCTGACGGACTGAAATCTTTTCTTTTACAATCTCAGCCTCGCCTTTCTTGTTCATTATCATCTCCTTGGTCTCGTAGATGTTCTTCTCGGCAATCTGTCTGAGCAGACCCTGGTTCTCGATTTCCTTGTTGAGAGAGTCAAACTCACGGCTGTTGGCTACATTCTCAAGCTGTGATTTGTATTTCTCAATCTGAGTGTCGCACTCGCTGATATTGTTCTTGTTCTCGGCTATTGATTTGGTATATGCCTCAATCTGCTCGGCAATACGTGCGGACTTTGCCTTAAGGTCCGCAATCTCAGCCTCAAGGTGCTCAACCTCAACCGGCAATTCACCTCTAAGCTGAAGAATCTTGTCAATCTCCGTATCCGCCTGCTGGAGAGCATAAAGGGTCTGGAGTTTCTCGCTGACACTCAAATCTGAATCAGCGAAGTTCTTCTGAATGGAAACGAAGGTCTCTCTCTGATCGATAGGAGTATCGATTTTCTTAGTTTTTTTAGCCATATCGCTTAAAAATAAAATATCGGGTTACTGTATATATTCTCTGTTATGCAGACTGCAAAGGTAGGAAAATTTTTCTTTATCAATGAAAATAAAATATCAACTATATCTATTTCACTTTCATAATGTCCAATATCCATCAGCATGAAGCCTTTCTCCGTGAAGAAATGATGGTAAGAAATATCCCCCGTGATGTAAAGTTGTGCCCCTGATGCCATCGCTTTCCCGATGAGGGAGGAACCCGAACCGCCGCATACCGCAACGCGGGAAATAGGTATGTCATCTGGACGGGAACACCTGAGAGCCTGAAGCCTGAATCTGTCTTTTACAAACGCCACCATTTCCTGGAGGGAATAATGTTTTCCCAGATTTCCGACAGCGCCAAGCCCATTGCCGTTTCCATCCTTATCGAGGATTTCCACATCCGACAATCCCAGCCTCGCGGCCATCGCAAAGCTTACTCCGCCTGCCACCTTGTCCGCAGATGTATGAGCTGCATATATGTTTATTCCGAAAGATGCCGCCTTTATGATAATGCGTCCCTGCCAGTTGTCCGGGCATATTTTCCTTACACCGGAAAAAATCATCGGATGATGCGTCACTATCAAGTTGAGGCCTTTCCTTATTGCCTCATCCACAGTTTCCTCCGTACAGTCCAGAGCAAGGAGCACTCCTGTGACGACAGCATTCTCCGATCCCATGCAAAGTCCGCAATTGTCCCAGCTCTCCTGATTGGAAAGCGGAGCAAATTCCTCTATAACTTTTATGATATCTTTTACCAACATACCTTATATATATAACATTCAGAGAGATGAGCGGACTTCGGAGAGTTGCTGGCGGATTTTCCTGAGGGTCTCAAGCACCTTCACCTTGTCAACGACTTCCTTCCTGTCTGCACGAAGGCGCTTAGCAGTGCCCTGAAGAGTAAGTCCTTCGACCTTTACAAGATGGTGAATCTGCTTGAACATCTCAAGGTCCTCGACAGTGAACAGCCTGTTGCCCTTCGCATTCCTTTTGGGATGGACAAATTTGTCAAATTCATTGGACCAGAACCTGACAAGGGAGACACTCTCCCCGAGAATGCCTGCGACCTCCCCTATAGTATATAGGTATTTGCTGTTTTCAACTTCCATAAGCATCAATCCATCGACTGCCCAGTACTGGCAGCCATTACAAGCATATTCACATATTCATCTGCCCTGAGCGAGGCGAAGAAATAATTCACCGGGTCGAGGACGACAGTATCCTTGTGCACTTCATAATGAAGGTGGGGGGCGAAGGAATTGCCGGAAACCCCGACATATCCCAAACGGCTGCCCATACGCACCGTCCTTCCCCTATATACCTCAACATCAGCAAGATGGGCATATCTGGTAATATATCCCCCATCGTGCTCAATGGTAACGACATTTCCAAGTCCCTTGCGAGAACGCACCACTTCGCGGACAATTCCATCGGCGGCGGCATGGACAGGTTCACCAGTCGAAGCAATGAGGTCGATTCCATTATGTGCCATCGGCACCTTGTAGAAAGGGTTGATTCTCTCCCCCACCGATGCTCCCGTCCTTGCGAACGAGAAATTGTCAATAGGTATCACCATTGGCGGCATCACGAAATTCTCACCTTCGATGGCTGCAAATATCGCTTCAAAATTATCCTCAACTCGGGCTGAGACAGTTTCTATACGGTCAAGTTTCTCCTTTGAATAGTTGAGAATCTTCGTATCCGGAATGGTGTCGATGCCCGAGAGAGAGCTCAACGACATGAACGGATTGATAGATGGGGCATCAGCGTGAAAGATCTCGTCATATATTCTGTTGTCCCTGAGTTCCAGTCCCTCGACAACATCGGCAAGAAGCTTCTCCTTTTCCTGCATCTGAGGCACCAGTTTCTCATACATCCTGTTTTCCTGAATCAGTTCCTTCTCCGTGTCTGTACTGAAAAAACAAGCCAGAATGAGATAATACACGACAGAAAGGGATGCGGTTACCACAATGAACATGAGAATCTTGCGGAGCACAACCCAGAAGGAAGTCCTGACCTTCCTGACATTATTGTCGTCATCCAGTATATATCGGTTGCTCATATTCAGCGTTTGGACTTTCTATGGGAAGGATGCAGGGTGATTCTCTCCGATGTGCTCTCTTTTGCCTGTACCATGGCGGCATATTCCGAAGGTGCAATGTCAAGGTCGTAGTAATTGGCCGGGTTTACCTGCCTGTTCTTGTAGATCACTTCATAATGAAGATGCGGTCCGGAAGAACGTCCTGTATTGCCCGTCTCCCCTATGCACTCGCCTCTTTTGACGCTCATGCCCTCGACTACGCTGATGGATTTCATGTGGGCGTATCTGGTCTTGTATCCGAAGCCGTGGTCTATGACTATGGAGTTGCCATATCCGAAGAATTCGAAGCTTACGCTTTCCACAACCCCGTCACCTGTGGAATAGACCGGATTGCCAGGTTTCATGGCGAAATCCACACCGGTGTGTAGCTTGGTTTTCTTGGTAAACGGATCGGTCCTGTATCCGAAAGTGCTTGACAATCTGTATTTTGATTTATCGGTACTTACCGGGGGAATCGCCGGTATGCATGAGGCCATATCGCCGGCACGCTTTGAAAGCAAGGCCACTTCATCGAAGGATTTACTTTGTACATAGGATTTTTTGGTTAGCACATCCAGCCTGATAACAGTCTTTCTGAGCAGACCATCGCGATCAACTTCTTCCAGCCATCCGTACCTGTTGACACCACCGAATCCGGCGTTCCTGACTTCCGAAGAAATCTCATTCATACCGAAGATTGACCTGTATATGTCGTCGTCCCTGAGCTCAAGGGCTTCAAGTGTACTCTGATATTTGTCGAGGTTGCTGTTCATCACTTCAACCTTGGAACACCACCTGTCATTAGTCTTTTTCAGGAGTATTGTCTTTGGGGATTCCAGTCCGAGGACAGAGGTGTAAATCCAGAAATAGAGCATGGCCATCACAATGGTCGAGGCAAAAAAAGCCACAGAACGCCATACATTTGACGCTTTCGACTCCCTTTCCTCCTCGTACATGAGAGTTTTGAAATTGAAAATATATTTTCCTTTTTTAGCCATAACGCGCAAAGATAATCAAAATTTCGGAAACAACAAATTTGGGGTCTTTGCAAAGAAAAAATCGGCAATTACTGAAATTTTATGTAATTTTGCGAGTTATTCCGTCATTACGGACTTTTGAATTTGGATATAAACAAACAAGATATGACTTCAAAGGAAATCAGAAAAGCCTTCCTTGACTTTTTCGAGTCAAAAGGCCACCATGTAGTGCCATCAGCTCCGATGGTAGTAAAGAACGACCCTACGCTTATGTTCACCAATGCCGGCATGAACCAATTCAAGGATTGGTTCCTTGGCAACAGCGCTCCAAAGTGGAACAGAGTATGCGACAGCCAGAAGTGCCTCAGGGTCAGCGGTAAACACAATGACCTCGAAGAGGTGGGACGCGACACATACCACCATACAATGTTCGAGATGCTCGGCAACTGGAGCTTCGGAGACTATTTCAAGAAAGAGGCAATCGACTGGGCTTGGGAGCTTCTGACCGACGTTTACAAGATTGACAAGGACAGGCTCTATGCAACCATCTTCGAGGGTTATGAACCCGATGGGACAAGCCTCGACACCGAAGCGATGGAGGCATGGAAGAAACACCTTCCCGAGGACAGGATCCTGCTCGGCAACAAACATGACAATTTCTGGGAAATGGGAGATACCGGCCCATGCGGTCCATGCTCGGAAATCCATATCGACCTCCGCAGCGACGAAGAGAGGGCAGCCGTTCCGGGAGCATCGCTCGTGAACAAGGACAATCCTCTGGTGATTGAGATCTGGAACAATGTCTTCATGCAGTACAACCGCAAGGCAAACGGCGAACTTGAACTCCTTCCGAACAAGAACGTGGACACGGGAATGGGCTTCGAGCGCCTCTGCATGGCACTCCAGGGCAAGAAATCGAACTATGACACAGACGTGTTCACCGGAATGATTGCAAAGATCGAGGAACTTTCGGGACACAGATACGGAGTGAACGAGAAAGAGGACATCGCGATGAGGGTGATTGCAGACCACATCCGTGCAATCAGCTTCTCGATTGCCGACGGCCAGCTCCCTTCAAACGTCAAGGCCGGTTATGTGATCCGCCGAATCCTGCGCCGTGCAGTCCGCTATGGCTACACCTTCCTCGGATTCAACGAGCCTTTCCTCTGCCGCCTTGTCGGCCAGCTCGTTGACGACATGGGCGAGTTCTACCCTGAAATCGCAAAACAGCAGACACTCATCGAAAGGGTAATCAAAGAGGAGGAGATGGCTTTCCTCCGCACTCTCGACAGAGGCATCCGCCTGATGGACAATATAATGGCAAAATCTACCGAAACAAAGGTCATCTCAGGAGAAGACGCATTCGTGCTCTATGACACCTTCGGCTTCCCTATCGACCTTTCGGAACTCATTGCTTCGGAGAACGGCTACACAATCGACATCGAAGGCTTCAATGCCGAGCTCCAGAAACAGAAGGACAGGGCACGCAACGCAACTGCAATCGAGTCCGGAGACTGGGTTGAGTTCACCCACTGCGAGAGCATCGAATTCCTCGGCTACGACTGCACGGACCTCGAAGGAGTGCAGCTGACACGCCACCGCACTGTCAAGGCAAAGAACAAGACCATGTACCAGCTCGTGTTCGAACGCACGCCGTTCTACGGCGAGATGGGAGGTCAGGTCGGAGACACCGGCTACATCGAGTCTGAAAGCGGGGAAAGAATCAACATCATCAACACCATCAAGGAGAACAACCTCACCATCCATGTTGCTGAAAGAATTCCTTCAGACTGCACTGAAAGCTTCAGCCTGCATGTTGATGCGGCAAGAAGGCTACGCATCGAAAACAACCACACCGCGACACACCTCCTGCATCAGGCCCTGCGCGAGATTCTCGGGACACATGTCGAGCAGAAAGGCTCCTATGTGTGCGACAAGTATTTCCGCTTCGACTTCTCTCATTTCGAGAAGATGACCAACGAGCAGATTGACCTCGTTGAGAACAGGGTGAACGAGCTCATCCGGGCGAACTATCCTCTTGACGAGAACCGTAGTGCAACGATGGAACAGGCTCAGCAGATGGGCGCGATGGCCCTCTTTGGAGAAAAATATGGCGACAGGGTGCGTGTTGTGCGTTTCGGCGACTCATGCGAACTTTGCGGCGGCTGCCATGCAGCAGCAACAGGCCAGATCGGTTTCTTCAAGATTGTGAGCGAAAGCGCAATCGCTGCCGGAGTGCGCCGTATCGAGGCGACGACCGGAGTCGGTGCCGAGCTCATAGTCGACGAGATGGAAACCACCCTCAGGGCTGTGAAGGCCTTCTTCAACAATGCCCCTGACCTTGCCGGTGCAATCAGGAAGATGATAGAGGAGAACGAGGGCTACAAGAAGCAGATGGAACAGGTGCTCAGGGAGAAGAGCGAGACAATGAAGAACTATCTCAAGACTGCAGGAAAGGAAATCAACGGAGTGAACGTCGTTTCAATCGACACTCCATGCGACCCCGCAATGCTCAAGAATGCAGCCTTCCTGCTTCAGAAAGAAGCTGAGAACCTGGTAGTTGCAGCAGCCTTTGAGGTTGAGGGCAAGCCTCAGCTCCTTCTGATGTATTCAGCTGACCTTGTAAAGGCAGGGCACAATGCCGGAGCTGACATCCGCGATGCTGCGAAACTGATTCTCGGTGGTGGCGGCGGACAGCCGGGCCTTGCAACCGCAGGCGGAAAGAACATCGAAGGTCTGGGAGCGGCTCTTGCACGCATGATCGAACTCGCAACGAAATAAAACCTTCTGCCCGCACTGATGAAGAAACTCGACCAGTTCATATTGAAGTCATTCATAGGACCGTTCATCGCGATCCTGCTGGTCGTTGTGTTCATCCTGATGAGGCAGTTTCTGTGGCTGTACATCGATGAGCTTGTGGGTAAAGGATTGAGTTTCAAGGTTATACTTGAATTCTTAGGATGGGGCAGCGCGACCCTGCTGCCCCTTTCGCTTCCGCTTGCGACGCTCCTTGCGTCTATGATGACTCTCGGGACTCTCGGGGAGAACAACGAACTGCTTGCGATAAAAGCAGCTGGAATATCCCTGAAAAGGGTGCTCACTCCATTGGGAATCACTTGCCTGGTTGTAAGCGTAGGTGCGTTCTTCATATCCAACGACCTGATCCCTGTGGCATATAACAAGATATTCACCTTGAGAGATGACATCAGCAAGACCAAGGAGGAGATCAAGATTCCGACAGGGACATTCTACAACGGTATCGAAGGTTACATCCTGAGAGTCAACGAAAGGGATGACAAGACAGGTGTGATGCACGGGGTAATGGTCTATAACCATACTGCGAACAAGGGAAATGTCAGCATGACGCTGGCAGACTCCGCGATACTGAAAATGTCCAGGGACAAATCCTATCTGACATTTGTCCTGTACGACGGCACGAACTACGAGGAGACCAATACCCGCAAATACAGGGATACTACTCTCCAGCTCCAGAAAATCGATTTCACCCGGCAGGAGATGGTCATTCCTCTGAAGAACTATGCCTTCCACAAATCTGACTCCGCTCGTTTTGACGACCAGGTCAAATCCATGAACCTCAAGCAGTTGTATCATGGACAGGATTCCATAGGAGGCTTGAATGCCAAGGCGAAGGCGGACAATGTGAACGCTATCAGAGGCACCCGCGAACTGCGTTACAACTCCCAGATGGACACCACGGCGAAGGCCCGGGAGATTACCGCTCCTTTCGTTCCGGAGAACATGGGCAAGTGGAAGGATATCGATGACCAGATTGCCGCGATGATGAAGGCGAAAAGCACGGCTGAGAGCCTGCAGATGACCCTGATGAACTATTCCCGCGACCGCTTCCACTACACCTACACCCTCAGGAACATAGACATCGAGATATTGAAAAAGTTTGCACTCTCAATCGCATGCTTCATATTTTTCTTTATCGGGGCACCGCTGGGAGCACTTATCCGCAAGGGAGGGCTTGGCACACCGGCAATCATTTCCGTGCTGTTCTTCGTTCTTTACTGGGTTGTGGACATTTCCGGGACCAAGCTGGCCAGGGATGGAGCAGTTGACCCATTCACAGGGGTTTTCATCTCAAGCTATGTTCTTTTCCCATTGGGTATTTTCCTGACATGGAAAGCGATAAATGACTCTTCAATCATCAATATGGATGCATTCAAGAGCATGTGGAGAAAGATTAAAATCAAGATTATGAGTTTCTTCAAAAAGACAAGAATCGTATATATGGGTACTCCGGAGTTTGCAGTGGCACCTCTGGACGAACTCATTCGCAACGGCTTTGACATTGTCGGTGCCGTCACTGTTGCCGACAAGGCCAGTGGAAGAGGCCTGAAAGTCAATGAAAGCGCCGTCAAGAAGTATGCAGTCGAACATAACATCCCGGTACTTCAACCTATCTCCCTGAAAGACCCTGAGTTCCTTGATGCCTTGAAGGCATGGAAACCCGACCTTTTCGTAGTCGTGGCTTTCAGGATGCTGCCTAAGGTGGTTTGGGAGATTCCTCGTCTTGGGACATTCAACCTCCATGCTGCCCTTCTTCCACAATATAGAGGTGCAGCCCCGATAAACTGGGCGGTCATCAATGGAGAGAAAGCAACCGGAGTGACCACCTTCATGATTGATGAAGGGATGGACACCGGAGGTATCATGTTCAGGGAACAATGCCTCATCGGCGATGAGGAAAACGCCGGTGACGTTCATGACAAGCTCATGGAAATGGGCTCCAAAATGGTCGTCCAGACCGTTGAGGCGATAATAGAGAAGCACGTTGACACAAGAGTTCAGAAGAGTTTCATTCAGGGATCTGAAGTGCTCAAGCCTGCTCCGAAGATTACAAAGGAATTGTGTCACATTGACTTCCGCTGCAAGACAAGGCATGTATATAACCTCATCCGTGGCCTGAGCCCGTATCCGGGGGCATATACCGAGCTCGTCAAGGATGACAAGATTCAGCAGCTCAAGATTTATTCTGCGGAAAGGATTGAAGGTGAGAGATTTACTGCAATGCTTAGCGAGGCTGGGGTCTCATCGGCAAGTGCAGGTGACATAATTTCGGATGGCAGGACATTCTTTGCGATTGCCACCTCTGACGGGGCGGTATCAGTGAAGGAGCTCCAGATTTCCGGGAAAAGGAAGATGGCAGTCAAGGACTTCCTGCTTGGGTTCAGGGATATTCAAAACTGCAAGACCACAGAAGGCACTTCATCAAAAATAACCGGACATCATGCATAGGAACGTAGTCATAGTCTGCAACGGTGATTTTCCGAGGACCGAATACCCGAGATACCTTCTCAGGGAAGCAGATTTCATCATAGTCTGCGACGGCGCCCTCTCGAAGTACCTCAGGAACATGAAAGCGGTTTTCTCGAAAGAAAGGCTTCCGGACCTTGTCATCGGGGATATGGATTCCCTGTCAAAGAGCATGCAGGAAAAATATAAGGACTTGATAGTCAAGGTAGAAGAACAGGACTATAACGACCAGACCAAGGCATTCAGGTGGGTTATGGAAAATTTGGGCGAAGCCTCACTCATCAGGATTGTCGGCGCTACCGGACAAAGGGAAGACCACACCATCGGGAACATGTCCCTTCTGATGGAATACACCAGGATGTTCGACCTGAAAGACAGGATAGTGGAGATGGTGACTGACCATGGAACTGTTTTCGCGGCAACCGACACCCTTGAAATGGAGTGTGGAACAGGCAGGAAAGTTTCCATATTCAGCCCAGATAACAGTCTGAAAATCAAGTCTTCAGGCCTTCAGTGGCAGACCGGGGACGTGGTTTTTGACAATTGGTGGAAGGCCACCCTCAACAGGGCGGTGGACGACAAGGTGAGGCTGGAATTCAGCCATAAATCCTTGGCACTTATAATGATAGACTAATAATTTAAGTACAGATATATGAGCACAGCAACATATTTCCCAGCAGTGGAAGACATAATCAAGGCATCAAAAGTGCTTGAAGAGATTCTTGAACCAACCCCTTTCAAGAAAAATGACAGTCTTTCTGAAGTGTTTGACGCACAGGTCTTCCTTAAACGCGAAGACCTCCAGATGGTCCGTTCATATAAAATCAGGGGTGCATACAACAAAATCAGGTCCATCAGCCCGGACAGACTTGCCAATGGGATTGTCTGCGCAAGTGCAGGGAACCATGCCCAGGGCGTTGCATTCTCCTGTAATAAGCTGAAAATCAAGGGTTCAATCTATATGCCGACAACAACTCCCCGTCAGAAGATTGACTCTGTGAGAATGTTTGGACGAGACTATGTGGACATCGTCCTCACAGGTGACACCTTCGATGCAGCCAACTCTGCAGCCATTGAGTACGCAAGGCAGAGTGGCAAAACATTCATCCCCCCGTTTGATGATCAGAAAATCATT
>JALFNZ010000173.1 GCA_022774085.1 Bacteroidales bacterium | reverse complement strand
TCGGATGGAGTGAAATGATCTTTGAAACCATCTGCAAGGACTACTGCCAGAAGGGAATTGCATAGACGCAGACCGATAGCAGGGACTTCTTCTGTCACGGCTGATATCTCACCGTTGCAAGTGCCTGTGTACCATGGATTCCCATAGGTATTCGAACCATAGGTCACCTCAATGGTATATGATCCGACTGGCATTTGGAGTGGATCCCTCCAAAGACCTTTCTGATTCAATACAACTTTTGAATCTGATCCCGTAACCTTGAAATGCAATGCCGATGATTCCGGGACAGACAGGGTAGGAGGTTTAGGAGCCGCCTTGGTGGCACCGAATTCTTCTACCTGGATGTCTGCATCCAGAACAGGGATACCCAGAAAACCGGTTGACATATCCCCATCCTTCATTGTCTCAACGCAGGAAGTCATGCCAAGGGCAAGTCCGAAAATCAAGATATGTTTAATATCAAATTTCATAATTATTTATTCTGTTACAAATGAACCTCCGTTGCTCGGATCCACAGTCAGAGTTTCATAAAAGTCTGTACAAGTTTCATTCACAATGATTTGTGGCTTGCCTATGGAACCGTTGGTGTCTTCCTGTGGAAGGTTTATCTTGAATGTGAGATGTATATGTGTGGCAGCTGCCAGCACACGTGTGCCGGTGATACTGACAGGCTGGCCGTCTTTCTTGTAAGTACCGCTGAAAACATAGGTGAGCTCGTACTCTGCAGGGAAATATGCTGTTTTTGATGTTGTGCTTGCATCAAAAGTGAGTTTTCTCGCCTGTTCGGTATAAGCTTGAATGGAATAGTCGGTGAAATTATCCGTAATGCTGCTGTCGAATACAATCGATACAGCCGAATTGACCATTTGACAGTTGACGGTCACTGGGCTGTTCTTTGATGCTGACACGATAATTCCTCTGGTCTGCCCTGCGAATCTTTTCTGTCCCCATTTGTCAGGAACTGAGACTGATTCTGATTCGCTCACATTCTCTGCCGAAACAGTGTAGGTGTCTGCAGGGACTGCAAGGGTCAAAGGCATTTCGGAATAAACGAATGTCCTTGTATATGAAGGAGATGTCACGGTAACTTTGAAGTTGTCTGTGGAGACTGTCTCCTCAGCCTTGGTCTGCATGTTCACCAGAGCTTTATTGTTGACTTTCAGAGAGATAGTCCCCATCTGCAAGCCATCAATCACCACTCGTTGGCAAGACAGCAGTGCAAGTGACGCCAATATTGTCAGAATAGTCTTTTTCATCTTAGATTCCAATTTGTATGTTTTCAACTACTGCGTCGTCCATTTTTGTGTCAATTGTGATGGACGGTGCGTTGATATTACCGCTGTCCGGCGTTTCAATGCCATCAGGGTTAATGATAATGGTGTGGTCGTCTCCTTCCATGGAGTCATCTACGTCCACACCAGGACCAATGAGACCGTTGTGGTTGCTTTTTATTGTAATAATTGCACATTTGGCAGGGGAGAGGACAACGCTTGAGGAGTATTCCAGCCTGCGGTCGGCAATATCGCCATATATAGTGTATGATATGGTCGTGCCGGATTCTTCAACATTGAAATATGCTGAAGATGAGATGGTTTGCTCAAGTGTCATCGTCAAATTCCTGTCTGCCTGTGAAAGTTTTATGGATGGATTGTCGAAATCCGTGGTGAAACTTTCGTCAAATACAACCTGAATCTTTCCGTTCACCATTGCACAGTTCACGGTAACTTCTACCGGTTCCTGGGAACTGATGTTTATATCTGTCGTTTTGCCCCAGTAGCGTGCCTGGCCGAGGCCTTTTGCAGCCTGTTCTGACGTGCAATTGTCCGATGCGATTGCATAGGTGCCGTAGGGAATCGAAACGCCTCCTGTCATCTCCGAGCAGATGTAGGATTTGGAATATGGTTTGGAAAGGAAGGTTGTTCCGGTGATATATACATTGAAATTGCTGCAGTCCATCGTTTTTGTAAGCACGACTTCCTGCTCGGATGACAGGTTGAGGGTAATCAGACCCGATTTTTCAGATCTGATTACCTCCTTGTTGCATCCGGCAGCCATTATTAATGCCGCACCTAAGTATAGGAATGATTTGCGCATGGTTTGTTATTCTTAAGCAGGAGTATTAGTTTGTTGTTCCGAAGGGTCAATGCTTTCAGATACATCTACTGTTGTCATTTCATCATTAACTGTAATTGTAAGTGTAATCTTGCCATTAGATGATGAGAATGTCACCTTGCTCCACTGACCAGCAACGAGTTTAAGAGTCTTTGTATATTCTTTAGTTGTTTCACCAACTTTAGTTCTAAGAGTCCAGGTGACATCTCCGGCCTCAAAAAAAGCAGGTGTAGCAGTATCATGGTCAGTTCCAAGTGATGTATAACTTACAGTACGGTTACCCATTGTGACTTTCAATGATGTTGCACTT
>JALFNZ010000138.1 GCA_022774085.1 Bacteroidales bacterium | reverse complement strand
GCAGGATCGAACACTTGGTCGGCTTTGCCGATGGAATAATTGATTTTTCTATATGATTACAATAGAGCAGATAAGAGAATTGCAGCAGAGGGTTCAAATCCTCGGGAAATGCATCAATGTGGAGCAGAAAAGGGATGATGTTGCTCAGAAACAGGAAAAAACACTTGCGCCTGATTTCTGGGATGACCCGAAGAAGGCAGAGGCATTTCTGAAGGAACTTGCCGCAGTGAAATTCTGGGTGAAGGGATATGACGAGGTTGCCTCGGCGGCAGAAGACCTTAACGTGCTCTATGATTTTGCAAAAGACAGCCTTGAAGGAGCATCAGAAGAGACTGATACGGACGAGGTCAAAGAGCTTGAAACTGCTTATACTCAGGCACTTGACCAGCTTGAAGCACTTGAGCTGCGCAATATGCTCGGTGAAGAAGGTGACAACCTCGGAGCTGTTCTTACCATCAACTCCGGAGCCGGTGGCACGGAGGCCAACGACTGGTCGGCCATGTTGATGAGAACGTATATGCGCTGGGGTGAGAGGAACGGCTACAAGGTCACTGTCACAGACGAACTCGAAGGGGAGGATGCCGGCATCAAGTCCGCAACAATCCAGTTCGAAGGAGACTATGCCTTCGGCTACCTGAAGGCAGAAAGCGGTGTACACCGTCTTGTGAGGATTTCACCTTTCAATGCCCAGGGAAAACGCCAGACCACCTTCTCTTCTGTCTTTGTATATCCTCTGGTCGATGACACAATAGAGATAGAAATCAATCCGGCCGACCTCGAATGGGATACCTACCGAAGCAGCGGCGCCGGCGGGCAGAATGTGAACAAAGTGGAGACCGGAGTCCGCGTACGCCACATACCAAGCGGCATTGTGGTAGAGAACACCGAAACCCGTTCTCAGCTCGACAACCGTAACAACGCCCTGCGCATCCTCAAATCCCGCCTCTATGACATCGAACTCAAGAAACGTCAGGAAAAGCAGGCGGAACTAGAAGGACAGAAGAAAAAGATTGAGTGGGGATCACAAATCAGGAGTTATGTGCTGCATCCGTATAAAATGGTCAAAGACCTGCGTACCGGTCATGAAACCTCTGATACTCAAGCAGTTCTCGACGGAGATTTGAACGACTTTATGAAAGTCTTCCTCATGGGAGGAGGCAAGGATCAGGCAAGCTTGTAGATTTCTGAGACTTTCCTAAACCCGCGCCTCATGAAATATTCATGGGCCCTGTGGTTGTTCTGTCCGGATTCCAGATAAATATCCTTTATGCCTTTGGAGCGCAACCAAGAAATGGCTGCATCCAGCAGTGCTGTGCCAATCCCGCAGGTCCTGAATGACTCCCTGACAAGGACATCACACACCATTCCAAACGGCTCGGCGCCGTCTTCCATGATTTCGGCCACGCAGAATCCGGCTATGTCTTCCCCGACGACTGCCTTGTAAACAGCGGCGCGGTCATTTTCAGTGATGTTCCCGTGGATGTATTTTAGCCAGTTTTCCCTGGCATCAGGAGCGGGGCGTGTCATGAAAACCCCGTCTAAGAACTCTCCTTCACCGACTCCCATCTGGATTTCACCATGTGAGATATATTCCTTGTGTGTGTTGATGTGGGATAAGAAAATATCACACAGAATGTTTTCGTCCCCAGTGTTTGCTGATTGAATCTCGAATGACTTCATGTTCTTTCTTGAAATTTCTGATTCTGATTTTTTCATACATTGAGATGATGAAATTCTTTGCAACAAGCAGCATGGCGAAGATGCTGAAAGACATCACTATTGTTATCAGCCATGCCGCTAGGTCCCTTGTAATGAATTTCCCATTGAAATATTCCACGAACGGCATCTTGAGCTCCATTCCCATCAACTGGAAAGCGGATGCGCACGAAATGAGTGCAAGAATGACATTCAGCAGGAATCCGGACTTCATGGATTTGTATTCGCTCAGATTGTGCAGACTGTTGTCAATCATCTCTATCACATCCCGAAGATGTTCCATATCCTTCTCAAGTTCAAGCCTTTCAGATGTGCGGTCGAACATGACGATGTGCGAACCGAACTTTGAATATTTCACCACATCCAGCTGCAGAATCAGCCTTGACAACCGGATTCCCAGCTCGGCATTCTGTCCGATCAGCTCTTCTGAAGATTTGCTCCGGGCCGTGAGGGCAACATCAACCATCTGGTCTTTCGCCACTCCTATAAGATACTTCTTTGCAAGCACCATCTGCAGGATCAGCAAGTATTCAGGCCAGGAAACATGATATTTGCCTCTTGTCAGAAGATGGTCGGCCCAGTCAACTCCCTGTTTCTTCACAGAACCGGCCATTTGCTCCGTATTTCCCAATTTGACCTCGTCTCCACGTCTTCCATATGTGCCTATAACAACGGCTATGTTCGTGCCTGCCAGAACAAGGTCATCCGTGTCTATGGCAATGTTCCTGCCGCAAACCTGGTCATAGGCCTCAGAGTCCCTATATGGCCATTCAAAAGGATATTGGGTCATCAGACCTATCAATTCCGGCTTGTGATAATCTCTAATATGGTTGATTATCTGTGCCTCCGTAAGACCGTCGCGGCGTTTCTCGAAAAGATCCGCCTCCTTTCCGCCTTCTGTTTCAACTGGATGGGAGACATTCTCCCATATATCCACCATAGCATAATGGGAATCATTCTCCACGCTGATCGGATGGTCTTTTCTCCATGTTTCATAATCAAGAATGTTCCTGTTTGACATTCCGTCTGAATAGGTGGTGCAGCAGGAATATATGAACTTCTTGTATATCAGACACAAATTGTTGAACTCCCTGTTATTGCCGCTCAGGTCCACTTCATCGCGTGGAGTGTCGAGATTCTTTCCATCTTGGTCAAACCAGAGCCGGTTGACGAACAATTTCGTGTTCATGTTTATGTCGCTCTGGGCTGCCAGCCTGTCAACTGCTTTCTCATTTTCTGAATCTTGATCTCCGGAGTCATGATTCCAGTATTCAGCTCCGAGGAATGTGGACAGCAGGGATATGATATGGTCGGTCATTACCGGCTGGGATGTCTTGGCAGATACTCCGTTGAAACAGAAACGATAGGTCATGGAAACTGTGTTTCCGAAGAAAAGAGACATTTCCACATACGCATGGCCGCTGAGGACAACCGGATATATGTCCTGTTCTTCTTTCGGCTCGATAGGCATCCTGAAATCGAAGCCTCTCAAAGAGAAACGATACACGGACCTTGGGTCAATGTCGACATATGGACATCTGTTCTTTGCCTGTCTCACCTGGTTTTCAACAGGCGGGATCATGATGAAAATCTGCTTTTCAATATTATTTTCAACCTTCACTATGGGCACATTGAAGACATCGGCAAGTGATTCATACAGAGAGGTCTTTTCACCGATAATGTCTCTTTGCCTGACTTTTGCGTCATACTCTTCCTTAGGGATGTCGCGGAACAGCGGATAAATGAATTTGAGCGCTTCCGGAAGTGCGAAAGTATGAATGAAAACAGCGGAAAAACCAGGATATTTGAGTCCGTGGCCGTCTTCGGAGCAGCAGTATGAATAATTCTCTATGTCCATGAGACAGTGGTTATTGGAGTAGCTTATGCAAAGATAATCAAATCTCGAGTTTTTTTGTTATTTTTGTACGATTAACAAATATTGGAATATGAATTAAACTACAATATTAATTTTTATTACAAATGTTCAAATATGCACCAATGTTTCAGCTTGGACAGGACCAGACTGAATACTACAAGATTCCGGGTTCGGAGAAACTCGTGTCAACTGCTGAATTCGAAGGCAAGAAAATCCTCAAGGTCACCCCTGAGGCGCTTACCCTCATGACCAACACAGCTTTCAGGGATGTAAGTTTCCTTCTTCGCCGCAGCCACAATGAGCAGGTTGCAAAGATTCTTTCAGATCCGGAGGCTTCTGCAAATGACAAATATGTCGCTCTTACTTTCCTGCGCAATGCAGAGGTCGCAGCAAAAGGCAAGCTTCCTCTCTGTCAGGACACCGGTACTGCAATCGTCCATGGCGAGAAAGGCCAGCGTGTATGGACAGACTTCGAGGATGAAGAGGCAATCTCACTGGGAGTTTACAAGACCTACACGGAAGAGAATCTCCGCTACAGCCAGAACGCTCCGCTTGACATGTACAATGAGGTCAACACAAAATGTAACCTCCCTGCACAGATCGACATCGAGGCAGTGCAAGGTGATGAATATCACTTCCTTATGGTGACAAAAGGCGGCGGATCCGCAAACAAGAGCTACCTCTACCAGGAGACCAAGGCACGTATCCAGAACCCAGGCACCCTCATTCCTTTCCTTGTTGAAAAGATGAAGAGCCTCGGAACTGCAGCCTGCCCTCCATACCATATCGCATTCGTAATCGGAGGTACATCTGCCGAGAAGAACCTTCTCACCGTGAAGCTTGCTTCAACCCACTACTATGACACCCTCCCAACGACAGGTGACGAGACAGGACGCGCTTTCCGTGACATAGAGCTTGAGAATCAGCTGCTTGAGGAGTCTCACAAGATTGGCCTCGGCGCTCAGTTCGGCGGAAAATACATGGCTCACGACATCCGCGTCATCCGTCTTCCGCGCCACGGTGCAAGCTGCCCTATCGGACTTGGCGTAAGTTGTTCGGCAGACCGCAACATCAAGGCAAAGATCAATGCTGACGGTATTTGGATTGAGAAAATGGATGACAAGCCTTACGAACTCATCCCTGAAGAACTCCGCGCAGCAGGCGAAGGCGATGCAGTCAAGATCGACCTCGACCGCCCTATGGCAGAGGTTTGTGCAGAGCTTTCTAAATATCCTGTCAGCACACGCCTCAGCCTCAAAGGAACCATCATCGTAGGCCGCGACATCGCTCACGCCAAGATCAAGGCCCGCCTCGATGCAGGTGAGCAGATGCCTCAGTATCTTAAAGACCATCCAATCTATTATGCAGGTCCTGCCAAGACTCCGGAAGGAATGCCTTGCGGTTCAATGGGTCCTACAACAGCAGGTCGTATGGATCCTTATGTTGATGAATTCC
Organism: Bacteroidales bacterium; assembly: GCA_022774085.1. GTDB lineage: Bacteria > Bacteroidota > Bacteroidia > Bacteroidales > UBA932 > Cryptobacteroides. Next base: position 24,605 of record JALFNZ010000138.1, on the reverse strand, counting down.
AGGATCACGGCGGCAGCATGATCATGCTTGCCAAAGGTAACCGCAGCCAGGCAGTGACTGACGCCTGCAAAAAACATGGCGGTTTCTACCTCGGCTCAATCGGAGGTCCTGCTGCTATCCTTGCTCAGAACAACATCAAGAGCATCGAGTGCGTCGAGTATCCTGAACTCGGAATGGAGGCAATCTGGAAAATCCGTGTAGAGGACTTCCCTGCATTCATCCTCGTTGACGACAAAGGCAACGACTTCTTCAAAAAGATTGGACTTTAGTCCTGAAGCAGACAGCTTATAGACCTGTCCGGAACAAATCCAAAGGCAGAATGAAGAATGTCCTGCCATAAAACAAAGGCTGACTGAGAGATGTCATGTCGAGCATCGTCGAGACATCTTTTCAGTCAGCCTTGTTATTGTTGGACCAGCCCCTCCATCCAAAATGGCGTCCCCTACTGTGCAATGAAACGATACAAGATTTCCCCGCTCTGCCGGGCCGGTGCAGTCTGTGAAGCAGAAAAACGTGACAGACGCGCAGCGCGCACAGCGAAATTCCTCAGACACTGATCCTCGGAAGAGACTGCATCCAAAACCTTTGCATTGACAACTCTTCCTGAATTGTCAACGGTAATGATCACTGTGACATCACCTTCTCCATAGCAACGGTATGCCGGGATATTGAGATGACTGGCTTTGCGTCCCTCAAGCGAATAGGACACTACAGAAGGACCGCTATATTCTTTCTGATTTGACTCATCCTTTTTCTTGTCGGATGGCATTTCTACAGTTTCCTCCCTTGCGTCCTCTTCAATGGCGTCCTTCTGCCCATTTTTTAACTCCGCAGCAAGCCTTTCAGCATCTTTATACAACTGCTCCGCATCAGTTCCCCTGTCATCCTTCAGGCTTGAACGGGAATCAACTGCGATATTGCGAATCTGGGATGAAGGAGTATTCCTGGATGCTTCGATGAGTTCGTCCAGCTTCTTGCTGATATCTTCCCTGAATTCCATTTCCTTCTCCTGCCTCTCCATTTCTTCCTGTTTGGAGAAATCCAGAACGAAGGTATTTTCACGTTTGAGGGTCGAGTCTATGCCCACGGCCAATAAGACAATTATCACCGTGAGATGGAATATCACGGTGATATAAAGTCCTGCCTTATTTTCCTTTGGTATCTTCAAAACGTGCTGTATTGAATTTTGGAATTTGAAAATTGTTATTTCTTGCAGTTGGCAAGAGATTTTTCAATCGTTGCAGAAATGACATCAATGGCAACCTTGTTATGGCCGCCCTGAGGAATGATTATGTCCGCATACCTCTTGCTCGGCTCGATGAACTGAAGGAACATCGGTTTTACAGTCTTTGAATACCTGTCAATGACCCAATCTACGGTCTTGCCTCTTTCTATGATGTCCCTTGACATGACCCTCATGAGCCTGTCATCATCATCGGCATCTACGAATATCTTGATATCCAATTGGTTGCGAAGCTCTGCACATGTGAAGATCAGAATCCCCTCCACAATAATCACGTCAGCAGGAGTGACAGTCACAGTCTCATCCTTGGAACGGGAGCATGTTATGTATGAATATACAGGCTGTTCGATAGGCTTGCCTTCTTTCAGTTCTCTCAGATGCTGGCAAAGCAACTGGAAATCAATAGAATCAGGATGGTCAAAATTGTGTTCCTTCTTCTGTTGTTCGGTGAAATGGCTGAGGTCCTTATAATAGGAATCCTGAGGTATGACCACAACTCTGTCTTTCAACTGCTGGGTAATGGCCTTGACTACTGTAGTTTTTCCTGAACCGGAGCCTCCGGCAATTCCGATGATGAGCATAATGCGGATGTTTTAGGTTTCTGTTAATACTCTGCGTTCTTTGGTGTACGTGGGAACGGAATGACGTCACGGATATTGCTCATTCCGGTTACGAAAAGCAGCAGACGCTCAAATCCGAGACCGAATCCGCTGTGAGGTACACTTCCGAAACGTCTGGTGTCGATGTACCACTCAAGTCCTCTGCGGCTCATTCCAAGCTCGTCTATGCGGTTTTCAAGTTTCTCAAGCGATGCCTCCCTCTCAGAACCTCCGATAATCTCACCAATCTTAGGAAAGAGGACATCCATTGCACGGACGGTTTTTCCATCATCATTCTGTTTCATGTAGAATGCCTTGATATCCTTTGGATAGTCTGTCAGGATGACAGGTCTCTTGAAGTGCTGCTCAACAAGATATCTTTCATGCTCACTCTGAAGATCTGTACCCCAGCCGACAGGATATTCGAATGTTGTACCGTTAGCCATGGCCTCTTCGAGAATCTTTATACCTTCAGTATATGGCAGGCGTACGAATTCAGTGTCTGCAACTCCTTCGAGGCGGGCGATAAGCTCATTATCGTACCTGTCGTTGAGGAATTGGATGTCGTCATGACAGTTGTCAAGAGCATATTTCACCAGATATTTGATGAATTCCTCTGCAAGGTCCATATTGTCCCTGATATCATAGAAGGCCATTTCTGGCTCAATCATCCAGAACTCTGCAAGGTGACGTGGAGTGTTTGAGTTCTCTGCACGGAATGTAGGACCAAAGGTGTAAATCTCACCGAGAGCTGTTGCTCCGAGCTCACCTTCAAGCTGTCCGCTTACAGTAAGACTTGTCTCTTTGCCGAAAAAGTCCTTTGTATAGTCAATCTCGCCTTTCTTGTTGCGTGGCAGGTTCTCCAGGTCAAGGGTGGTGACTTTGAACATCTGTCCTGCTCCTTCACAGTCAGAAGCAGTGATCAGCGGAGTGTGGAGATATACGAATCCTTTCTCATTGAAAAACTTATGGATTGCAAATGCCATTGCGTTTCTTACCCTTAGAATAGCTCCGAAGGTATTGGTCCTTGGCCTCATGTGAGCTACTGTCCTGAGATACTCAAATGAAGTATCCTTCTTCTGAAGCGGATATCTCACCGGATCACATTCTCCATAAACTTCTATTTCAGAAGCCTGTATTTCAACTCTCTGGCCGCTGCCGACAGATTCAACCAAATCTCCTGTCACGCGGATGCCGGCACCTGTAGTTACCTTTGCAAGAAGAGCATCGTCAAAAGCCGTCTTATCTACAACTATCTGTATATTATTTATTGTTGAACCGTCATTCAGGGCGATGAAAGCCACATTCTTATTTCCTCTCTTTGTCCTTACCCAGCCTTTGGCTGTCACTTTCTGACCGGCTTCGCATTTGAGCAGGTCCTTGACTTTGATTCTTTTTTCCATCTTAGATTAGTATTTTGTGGGCTTATTCAGCCAAAATTTTCCCTTTGATCTGTGTATTGTCCATCCTTCCGCAAAATCTTTCTGCGCCTTTGCCTATTGCATAGACAGGCACATTGTCGCCTGTGTGGTCAGATGTAGTCCAGCCGATTCTGGAAGCATCATTGAGCTTTTTGTTATCTTCCTGATTCAGGGTATTGCTACATCCTGCCGCTTCAAATGCACTTACCAGAGGTTCCCAGTCAACCGAGTAAAGATGGGTGTCACCGCTTCCTAGGCTCGAGCCACCTGTAGCATGGTCCGCTGTTACAACGATGAGGGTTTCATCCGGATGTTTGAGGTAGAATTCGTATGCTTTTCTAACAGCATTGTCGAATTCCAATATTGACATGATTGTCGGCATTGTCTTTTTTGAGTGTGCCGCCCAGTCAATCTCTCCTCCCTCGCACATGATGAAGAAAGGCTCTTCTTCGAATTTCTCAAGAGCATTCTCAAGGAACTGACTGATTGACATATGGCCCTCAGGGACCGGAGCTCCTGCAAAATATGTCCTTGGTTCCACATTATTGTTGTACGGCTCGCACATTACCACCCTGTCCTCTTTGGAAGTCATCTTGAATTCTTCCTCGGAATAGCATACTTTTATTCCGTTCTCGGAGAGATAGTCACCGATATATTTGCCTTCTTTGTTCTTATGCTTTTTGAAACCGTTTCCAGCCACGAAATCAAAACCGGAGGAAGCGATTGATTGAGCTATTTCATAACCGTTTCCACGGGAAGAATTGTGGGCATAGAATACTGATGGCGTTGCATCGTTCATTTGTACTGATGTTATTATGCCGACTTTGTAGCCTTCTGCCTTCAGCAACTCCGCAATTGAAGGATGTGATACAGTGTCAGCATCAACTCCAATGAATCCGTTTCGGGTCTTGTATCCTGTTGCGATTGCTGTTCCGGCTGCTGCAGAGCATGTAATGTTGCTTTCAGCAGTGTAGTTAGTCACATCTCCCTGATATGGAAATTTTGTGAAAGTAAGCTGTTCTCCGCCTAACTTTCCCGCCTTATATGACATATATGACTCGGTAAGGAATACGTTCGTATGTCCCATACCATCTCCAATGAAAAGAAAAATATATTTGGCTTTTCCATCGTCTTTGCTTGCATTCCGGCATGATGTGAAGCATGTTGAACATACGAGGATTGTCAAAAGAAATAGTGTAAATCTACGTGCCATATACAAATCATTATAAATAAATTTCACAAAAATACCTATTTTTCTTCAATATCCGCACAGATTTATAATAAAAAAGCAGTCCCAACCGGAACTGCTTTCTTACTGGATATGTTGAGCAGATTATTCTGCTGCTTTTCTTGCTGAGTACATGATTTTGAGTGCCGAACATCTGCGAAGCTCCTGCTTCACATCTGTTACAATACCCATCCTGGTGTTCTCGTCAGCCCTGATGGCTACGGTCATGAACTGTCTGTCTCCTTCGCTCATCGCGTCGCGCTCTGCTGCGATAAAGTCACGAATCTCATCAACTGTCTTGAAAGAGTCGTTGAGCTGAATACGTGCATCGTTACCGTACTGTGCCTGAAGATGTCTTACAGGGGTTCCGATGTTGATGTATGAAGTCAGGTCCTTTCTTTCAAGCTTTGCAACTTCAGTTGCTTCAGGTAGTTTGACTTCGACTTTGTTTTCAGTTTCACGCATTGTGGTTGTCACCATGAAGAAGAACAAAAGCATGAACACAATATCTGAAAGGGAAGATGTCGTGATAGCCGGCATCCCTTTTTTTCCACCTTTTTTGAATTTTGACATATTATTGTTCTCCTATTATTTCTTGGCGATATCCTTAGGCTCTGCCTCTGAAATGTTCTGAGGTACTGCCTTTCTTGCGATTGCTTGTCTGTCCTCATCAAGCTGGGCATATTTCTTTCCGTAGTTTGCCATTGACCAATCGTCACGAAGTTCGTTGATGGCTCCTACGAGTTCGTTCTGAACTGCGATATAAGCCTGGTAGCTTGTACCACGGTCGTTCTGAAGTGAAATAACACCCTTTGAAACCATGCATGGTCCATATCCTTCGATATCAATCTCAGATTTCTCAGGAAGATCAGGATTGTTTGCAGGGTTGGTGAGGAATTCTTTGATCTTATCTCTCAGTTGGCTGACATGGATAGGCTCGTTACCAGCAAGAAGTCTGTCCGCGGAGTTTATCTTCACGATGATGATATTACGACGATTGACCTTCTGGTCTTCCACCTTCTGATTTTTGTCAGGCATAGGAGGCAGACGACGCTGCAGACCCATATCCTGGTTCATTGTGGTTGTCATCAGGAAGTAGCAAAGCAGGAGGAACGCGATGTCCGCCGTCGAACTTGAATTGATTTCTGGTGTCTTTTTTGCCATAATGTCAATTATTTACGGGTTGCGGATACAATTGCTCCAATGATGATTGATACAATTGACAAACCGCAGCTGAGGTAGGTAAGATTCAGAAGTGTATCAGTGAACTTGAGTGTCGCGTCTGACACAGGTTCTCCAAGATATCCTACTGCCGGTGTACCCGGAGCGAGGAAGTATGCGCCTGCGATGATAGCTGCTGCACCAACAAGGTAAAGACCCAGTTTAAGGAGGGATTTAGGATTGTTGATACCTGTGATCACAACTGCACCGAGAACTACGGCTACAAGTGCGATAGCTACCATAGCGTACGCGCAGTAGAGCATATTGTCAACCGGAGCGTCGTTGTTGCTGTCAAATCCTACGATAAAGCCGTAGAAGCTGGCAACGACACCAAGGATGAACAGTGCCCATGATATCCATTTGATTACTTTTGCGTACATTGTAAAATCAATTATTTGTTTGCCTGATATTTAACCAAAACGTCAACCATTGAGATTGAAGCATCCTCCATTTCGATAGTGAGGGAGTCAATCTGTGAAAGGATGTAGTTGTAGAAAATCTGAAGGATAACGGCAACGATCAAACCACCGACGGTTGTGATCAAAGCGACCTTCATACCTCCTGCTACGACGTTTGGTGACATATCACCGGCAACCTGGATAGCATCGAATGCCTGAATCATACCGATAACTGTTCCCAAGAATCCGAGGGATGGAGCGATAGCGATGAAGAGAGAAATCCAAGAAAGACCCTGCTCCATCTGGCTCATCTGTACAGAACCGTATGAAACGATAGTTTTCTCAACAGTCTCAATTCCCTGATCCATGCGGAGAAGACCCTGGTAGAAAATGCTTGCTACAGGTCCGCGGGTGTTGCGGCATACGTCTTTAGCAGCCTCAACTCCACCCTCTGCGAGAGCTTTCTCAACATTTGCAAGGAGCTTTTTGGTGTTGGTTTTAGAGAAACCGAGGTAAAGGATACGCTCGATTGCGAGAGCAAGACCGAGGATAAGGCAGGCAATAACGAGGGCCATGAAGCCGGCACCACCTTCGATGAACTTGGTCTTGAGAGCCTGATGCATAGGAACCTCTTCAGGTCCGTCAAGCACATCATCAGCTGCTGGAGCTGCCACTTCTGTTGCTGTGGTCTCAGCAGCTTCGTCCTGTGCTGCTGCATTCTGTGCAGAAAAGGCCATTACGCCCATTACTGCCAAAAACATGAAAAATTTTTTCATAATTGTTTTTGTGTGTTTAATTAATAAAGTTATTGATTTGTTCTTGATTTGCTCTCAGTTTATTGGTCAAAATGTGGTTGTAACCCAAAATGCGGTGCAATTTAGCAATTAATTTTCAATCGGCAATAATTATTTTGATATTTCGCCCCTCAAATCTGTTTCCAGTAGAATTTTTACCTGCTGGTCGTCCTGGATTTCTCCCATGAGGTAAAATAATTTTGCCAATGCGCTTTCCGTCGTGCTGTCATATCCGTTGATCACTCCGGCCTCTTTCAATCCCTTTCCTGTGGCATAGATATCCATGTTCACCCCTCCGGCTATGCACTGTGTTACATTCAGGAGAATCTTGCCAATTGACGATGCTTCCCTCACCATGTCCAGGAACCATCCGCGGGAAGGGGCATTGCCTGCCCCGTAAGTTTCGATAATCACAGCCCTGGTCTGACTTCCGCATAGAATGTCCCGTACGACCTCTGGTGTAATGCCCGGGTGAATTTTCAGGATCGATACCCTTGTATCGAGCTTTTTGTGAAAAACCGGACGTTTGTTCCAGTCTTTTGGTTTCCTTATGGCCGCACCATTGTATCTGATATTTATTCCGGCTTCCGCAAGATACGGCCAGTTTTCGGAACGGAATGCCCGGAAATTGTCAGAGTTGATCTTGGTTGTGCGGTTGCCCCTCATAAGGACATTGTCAAAGCATATGCACACCTCCGGAACCTTTGCATGCCCTTCCTCATCTTTTTCAGATGCAATTTCCACCGCTGAGATCAGGTTTTCCTTTCCGTCAGTTCTCGGGACTCCGATAGGCAGCTGGCTTCCGGTGAATACCACTGGTTTTGTAAGTCCCTCCAGCATGAAGCTGAGGGCCGAGGCTGAATATGCCATGGTATCAGTGCCGTGAAGTATGACGAATCCGTCATACTTGTCATATTCCTTTTCTATCAGATTGACAAGCTCCAGCCAATTGGAAGGCTCAACGTCGGATGAATCAATAAGGGGTGAAAATGTCCTCGAATCAATCTTGCATGCGAATTTCCCAAGTTCAGGCACCTCTTGAAGAATCTGTTCGAAATCAAAAGGCTTGAGCGTCTGCTCCACAGGGTCCTCCTTCATGCCTATGGTACCTCCCGTGTAGATAAGGAGGATGGAGGATTTTATTCTTTTTTCTTTCGGAATCATAGTCGGAATAGTTTTACCGCGTTTCCGGAAGTGACTTCGGCGACTTCTTCAATGTCAATTCCCTTAATGGCGGCGAGTTTTTCTGCTATATATGGAATGTAACTGCTTTCGTTGCGTTTTCCCCGGAAGGGTACAGGAGTCAGGTATGGCGAATCTGTTTCCAAAAGAATTCTGTCAAGCGGAATGTCTCTGACGGTTTCAGCAATCTTCGCTTTCTTGTATGTGAGGACACCTCCGATGCCGACATACCAATCTCCAACTTTTTCTAGTTCTCTGTAGGATTCGATGCTGCCGCTGTATGCGTGCATCACACCCCTGAGGGCAAGATGCCTGCATTCGGAGAGTATGTCCAGAATGATTTTGGTCGATTCCCTTGAATGTATTATAACGGGAAGGTCCATTCTTGCTGCCATTTCCAGCTGGATTCTGAAGACTTCCTGCTGTTCTTTGACGAATTCTTCAGACCAGTATAGGTCCATGCCGATCTCGCCGATTGCCCATATTTTCCTGTCCATGAATTTTTCCATCCCGGACAACTCTTCCTTCCAGTCCTTGCCAACCTCGGTAGGATGAAGGCCCAGACATGGAAAAGTCACTCCGGGATGCCTGTCAGTAAAACTGAACATGGCTTCCCTGGTGGCAGAGTCAATGTCCGGAACAATCATGGTGGTCACTCCGGCAGCAACTGCCCTCTCGACAGCCGAATCCTCTTCACCGGCGAAGGCTTCGTCGTACAAATGGGTATGAGTATCTATAAAAGTATGTGCCATTTCAGGGTGCTGCTCGTACAATTCCACAAAGGTACATATTTTTTATGTTAAAGATTTATGTTTATTGTACATCTTTGCAATATATCCACGCAAATGAGTCCTTCCGCCTCCAACATGGATACAAGTCCCGCCACTGTGCTGTAACCATAACCTGTCTCGTCGCAGAGTTCGCCAATAGTGATTCCGCGTGCTCTGCGGACATGTTCCAGGATTTCACTCATCTTTTCGATTTGTCCGCCGTTACTGTCCCCGTATATTTCCCTCAGCCTGTCAATCTGCAGTCCGCCAGATTTTGATTTTCTGACTTTCTTCACCCCGGACAGGGATAAATCTGTTATGAATCCCTCCACGTCAACCAAAGGTTCGGCAATCTTCTCCTTGATAAGCATGTTGCACCCCTGTGACTTCAGGTCGTCAAGTCTGCCCGGAAACGCGAATACCGATCTGTTATATGAAAATGCCAGCCTTGCAGTGTTCATGCCTCCTCCGCGGGACTTTGATTCTGTGAGTATCACGGCTTCGCTCAGTCCTGCGATGATTCTGTTCCTGCGCAGAAAATGTATCGGGAGGGGAGGGGTGCCGGGTGGAAAGTCCGTAATCAGGGCACAACCCTCAGTCCTGCTGATTTTTTCTGCAATCAGGCTGTGACGTGAAGGATATACTGTTTCCGGCCCTGTAGCCATGACCCCTATTGTCGGCAGTCCTTCCTTGAGGGCGGCCCTGTGGGCACATATATCCGTTCCAAGGGCAAGCCCGCTTACAATCACCGGCTCGGCTCCTGCCTGGGCAATGCCATGGACCAGCCTCTCACACCATTCCATGCCGTATGGGGAAAGGTCCCTGGTACCAACGATTGAAATGAACCTCCTTCCATTCCACAAATTTTCAGGCGGGGTATCACTCCTTATATAAATGCCGCATGGGGCATCCTCGCATTCTTTGAGAAGGGCAGGATAGTCATCTTCTCCCCAACCTGTAAAATTGTAGCCCTTGTCCGATAGTGCTGACAGTTCTTCGTACGCAAGGTCAACTTCTTTCCTGCATATCCTTCCTTTATATTTGGAATAAGCTCCGAACAAACTGTCCGCTTCCTTCTCAGGCAGGTTGAACAATTCACTTGCGTTTCCGAAAGTGTTGAGCAGGGATATGGCTGTCCCGGGATCGAATCCGAAAATGTGTCCCATGGCGCAGAGACATGTCTTTTCTTCAGTGATAGTCATAGTCGTCCTTTTTTATGTGATGCAAATAAATGAAAAAACCTGCCCCACGGAATTGCGTGGCGGCAGGTTTTTGTTTTTCGATAAGTTTATTTTTCTCTTTTTTTAAGAAAATACAACTTTTAATCAGTTTTGCATCAGATGATAAGGAGGGCATCTCCGTAAGGGCCGAACTTATAATCTTCCTGAAGTGCAGTCTTATATGCTTTCATCACATTTTCATATCCTCCGAATGCGGCTACAGACATGAGCATTGTCGAGCCTGGCCTGTGGAAGTTAGAAACAATCGAGTCAGGAATGGCAAAACGGTAAGGAGGGAAAATGAACTTGTTTGTCCATCCGTCGTATGCATTCACTTCGTCGTTGGTGGTCACATAGGTCTCAAGACCCCTTATCACGGTGATTCCGACAGCGCAGACTCTGTGCTTTTCCTTCTTGGTCTTGTTGATGAGGTCTGCGGCTTCCTGAGTTATGATGAGCCTTTCAGAATCCATCTTATGCTTTGAAAGGTCCTCGACATCCACCTCGCGGAAATGGCCGATGCCCATGTGAAGGGTGATGAATGCTTTGTTTATATCCTTGAGAACCATCCTGTTGAACAATTCTCTGCTAAAGTGAAGTCCGGCAGCCGGAGCGGAGACTGCTCCTTCGTGGACTGCGAAGATTGTCTGGAAATTATCCTTGTCTTCCGGAGTGACTTCTTTTTTTACCCAGTCAGGAACAGGAGTCTGGCCAAGCCCGAAGAGGGTTTCCTTGAACTCTTCGTAGCTGCCGTCGTATAGGAACCTGAGGGTTCTTCCCCTTGATGTAGTATTGTCAATTACCTCAGCTACAAGACTTTCGTCATCCCCGAAATAAAGTTTGTTTCCTATTCTGATCTTTCTGGCAGGATCTACGATGACATCCCAAAGCCTTTGCTCCCTGTTCAGTTCCCTCAGAAGGAAAACTTCGATATTGGCGCCTGTCTTTTCCTTGTTGCCGTAAAGTCTGGCAGGGAAAACTTTCGTATCGTTGAGTACGAAAGTGTCGCCCTTCCCGAAATAGTCAATGATGTCTTTGAAAAGTCTGTGCTCAATTTCTCCCGTATTCTTGTGGAGAACCATGAGTTTGCATTCATCGCGCCATCTCGGCGGCTCCTTGGCAATCTTGTCTGCCGGCAGGTTGAACTGGAATTGTGAAAGTTTCATTAACAAAACAAATTAAATGACTATTAATGTCGCCGTAATAGGTGACAACATTTTATTATACGATAATTTTTGACATTTGTTTCACAAACCGTGCTGATTTTCTCGAAAATCACACTTTTGCCTCACGGAATACTTCCTGAATTGAGGGGAATGTGTTGGTAAGAAACGGAGGCAGGCTTGATTTTGCCACCCATGCGGCCTTGGCGATGTCTTCTTCCTTCTGTGGAGTAAGGTCTGTGGGATGGTTGTGCAGCATGCCATACCACCAGGTATGCTTCAGGTGCCATATTCCGTCCCTTTTGTAGCAGTGGTCCGTAATGCAGATGAGGTCTCCGAGCTCAAGGTCATCGATGCCGGTCTCTTCACATACTTCTCTCAGGGCAGTTGTGCCTATATCTTCCCCCCTTTCCTGATGGCCTTTCGGCAAATCCCAAAGCCCGTTCCTCCATATCAGCAGGTAGTCGCCCCTGCGGTTTGTCACCAGTCCCCCGGCGGCATTCACTTCCTTGAATTCTGAACATATCATCCGGTATGTCCTTTCAGGATTATCCGAAGGAATGTAAATACGGTTCAGGGATTCGGAGATTTCAAACATATTTATGAAATTGTGCACGTCTTCAGCCCTTCCGATTCCTGCTAGGACAGCATTCGGATCTGTCATTGCGGGTTCCTCCGGCGGGCATATTATCAGGCATCTTTTTTCAAAGTATATTTTGTGCATTACTGATATATTTTTTCTAACTTTGCGCGATACGCCTTTCATGGGCGCAATTGGCCTGCAAATATAGTCAGACCTTCTCATTTGGACAAATGTATAACAGTGAAAAATAATAGAATATGGAATCAACACAGACAGTGGAGCAGGCAGTTGCCAAGTCTCTTTTGGATATCAAAGCCGTGCTGTTAAGACCGAACGAACCTTTTACATGGGCATCAGGTTGGCTCTCGCCTATATATTGTGACAATAGAAAACTTCTTTCATATCCGCAGGCCAGGGAGAATGTGTGCCGTTGGATGGCGGATATAATCAAAGAGAAATATGCTGATGTGGATGTGATCGCTGGAGTTGCCACAGGTGCCATTGCTCATGGCTATCTCGTTGCCCACATGCTTCAGAAGCCTTTCGTATATGTGCGCCCCAAACCAAAGGACCATGGCACCGGTTCCCAGATTGAGGGAATCCTTCCTGTCGGATCTAAAGTCGTTGTCGTAGAGGACCTTATCTCTACAGGAAAGAGCAGTCTCGCAGCTGTCCGTGCCCTTTATGAGGCAGGTGCGGACGTACTCGGAATGGTGGCAATTTTCTCATACAATTTCAATCATGCAAGAAAGGCATTCGAAGATGCCGATGTCGAGCTGACCACCTTGTCCAATTATGACACTCTCATCAGCGTTGCTCATCAGATCGGATACGTAAAGGATGAGGATATCGATATCCTCAGGGAATGGCGTTATTCTCCATCTACTTGGGGCAGGGAGGAGTAATCATGGCAGTTGAAATAAAAAGCAAGAAAGCCGTAGTTTCCAAGGCTCCTTACGAACTGTATATGGCATTTTCCGATATGAGGAATTTCGTGAACATGCTGCCTGAAGACAAGAAGAAGGATGTCACTGCGGACTATGATTCGATTCATGCCGTTGTCCAGGGCTTCAATATAGGGGTAAGGGTGGTTCAGAGGAACCCCTATTCAAGGATATTCTTCGAGGATGCAGGAGCACCCTTCAAGTTCGGGCTTACATTGAACTTCGATCCGTCTCCTTCCAATCCATACAAAACGGAGTTCAGCATCATTGTCGATGCCGAATTGAATTTCATGATGAAAACCATACTTGGATCTAAGATAAAGGATGCCTTGGACAAAGCTGTTGACGGTTTGGCTGCAATGTCCGAGGGAAGACTTCCTGAAGGAGTCGATCCTTCCATGTTTCCGGAGGGCTTCGATCCTTACAAGAACGGATTCCACTCATAATAATGAATTGAAGTTTCGCATGTTGCGAAACTGGAGATAATGAAAAATGCTGAAGGATAGTTTCAGGAAATATCTGACAGAGGCGATAGGGAGCGACAACGCCCTTGTCGCTTTTTCTGCCTTTGATACTCCGGCATCAGTGTCGGTGAGGCTGAATCCGTTCAAACCTTCCGCCCTTATGGAAGGATTGAAGGGCAGTCAGGTAGAATGGAGCCCTTATGGATTTCTCCTTCAGGAACGTCCTGTCTTTACCCTTGATCCGCTTTTCCATGCCGGAGCATATTATGTCCAGGATTCTTCTTCGATGTTCGTGGCCCATGTGCTGAGGCAATATCTTCAGGATTTCCCATCTGGAAGGCCCCTGAAGGTCCTTGACTTGTGTGCTGCACCTGGTGGCAAGACTACCGATGCCGCAGCTTCGCTAAGAGAAAGCCGTGGCGATGCTTTCCTCTTGGTTGCCAACGAGGTCATGAAGCAACGCTGTTCCGTGCTCTCTACCAATGTCGCCCTGTGGGGCGATCCGAACATCGTCGTCACGAATGATGATCCACGGGCTTTTGCGGCAATGGAAGGTTTTTTCGACATCATCATAGCCGATGTTCCCTGTTCGGGGGAGGGAATGTTCCGGAAGGATGCCCAAGCCGTGGAACAATGGTCGGAGGATAATGTCCAGATGTGTGCAGCCCGGCAGAAGAGGATAGTGGCCGATGTATGGAATTCCCTCGCAGAGGGAGGAATTTTCATTTATTCAACATGTACATTCAACCGATATGAAAATGACCTTAATGCATCCTGGATTGTGAATGAACTTGGTGCTGAAGTACTTACATCAGGAGTAAAGGATAAGGCAGCCGGAGTGATCAATACCGGATCAGGCTACAGCCTTGTGCCCGGACATGTTCCTGGGGAAGGTCAGTACTGTGCCGCATTCAGGAAAACATCGGCAGGTTCCCGTACGCAAGACAAATATGGAAGTTATTCATATTCAAGGCCCTCCCGCACCCCATTGAAGAAGGACCCTGCGATGGCTACCCTTGAAAATCTCTTTACCTGCAAGATGTCTTTCCGTCAGAAAGGTCAGACATACATTGCAGTTCCCATGGAACTGGAGGGACTTGTAGCCCAAGTGGAATCATATCTTCATGTCATGTCTGAGGGCTGTGCGGCTGGTGTGCTGAAAGGACGTGATTTCGTCCCTGACGCGGACCTTGCGCTTTGCATAAAACTTTCTCCAAATGCTTATGAGTCTGTTTCCGTGGACCGGGATACAGCCTTGTCTTTCCTGAAGAAAGAGGCGATATTGCTTCCTGATGCCCCAAGGGGGATAGTACTGCTTGAATATGGCTCTGTCCCATTGGGATTTGTAAAAAATATAGGCAACAGATGCAACAATCTGCATCCATCTGCCAGAAGAATAAGAATGGAAATATAAATATGATAAAAAGAATATTCGTTTTATTGTCAATGATGGCCTTGTCGCTGTCATCTTATGCCCAGTCAAATAGATTTGAGCAAAGATACAACATGCTGGTTTCAAAATTCGGTCCTGCAGGAGTGGGAGTAGAGACCTTGCTGGACAATTGGGAGGCAGCTGATTCTACTGATGCCAAGGTACATATCGCTCGCTTCCAATTCTGGATGGAAAAGGCTAAGACTGAGCAGATTGTGAGCAAGGCAGAGAAAAAATATCTCGGCATGTCTCCTCTTTTCAGTCTAAAGGATTCGACCGGTACGGATGTCCACTACTACCAGGAGACGTTCTATGATGACGAAATATACGGGAATGCAATAAAGGCAGTTGACAAGGCAATCGCACTCCGGCCTTCCGACCTGGAATACCGTTTTATGAAGGCTAACGCATATATAGCCTATGAAAAAGGCAGTCCGGACATGGCGCTGGTTTATCTGCAGAGGCTTGCCGACATGCACGGCGACAAATGGAATTACAATTCCCAGGAAGCAGATGAGGATTTCTTTGCAGATGCAATGCAGGAGTATTGCTATAGTTTTTATACTCTTGGCACTCCGGCTGCATTGGAGGCTTTTCGTACTCTTTCTGAAACCATGGGAACAATTTATCCGGACAATGCGGATTTCATGAACAATATCGGAGCCTACTGGCTTGTGGGCATGAATGACTCGAAAAAAGCTCTCAAACAGTATCAGAAGGTTTTGAAGAAATTCCCTGGCGACATGACAGCCATCAAGAATTGTGTAATAATAAGCAGACGTGACAAGAATACCAAGTCGGAAATCAAATTCCTCAAGATGATGGAGCAATATGGTGAAGAATCGGACCGTGCTTCAGCACAATTGAGAATCAAGGCATTGGAATCAAGATAATCATGGATGTTTCGCTGTTCATAGCTTCCCGTCTGAGATTCAAGGGTAAACTGGCAGGCGCTTCGATTGCCGTCAGTTTCCTTGTGATGATCATTGCCGTGACTGTTTCATCGGGCTTTCGCCACGAGATCAGCAAAGGCATCTCTGCCATAGCTGGAGATGTTCAGATAACACCCCATGATATGAATGTACTCAATGAAAAATCTCCGATTGATGCGAATGCTTCGTATATCCCTCATTTAAAGGATCTTGACTTTGTAGAGAGCATAAATCCTGTTGTTTACAGGGCTGGCATTGTTAAAGAAGGAGAGAATATTCATGGAGTGCTGTTCAAAGGTGTGGAATGGGAAAATGATGACAGTGTCCGCATGCGTATCTCCATTCCGAGCCGTCTGGCAGAGATTACAGGCCTTGGTGCCGGAGATAAAATGACGGCCTATTTTGTTGGAGACAAGATCAAGGCAAGGTGTTTCATCGTCGATTCAGTTCATGAATCTCTTGTCCAGACAGATGACAAACTGATTGTTCTGGCTTCCATTGAAGACCTTCAGAGGCTCAATGGCTGGGAGGCCGGTCAGGTGTCAGCATTGGAAATAATGCTGAATGCCTCCTGTTCAGACGAAAAGTCTGTCAAGGAGGCATCCGCACACATCGGAGCGATTGTCAACGGCTATTCTTTTGACAGCGAACATCCTGTGGTGGCAAGCTCGTCTGTTTCCCGTTATCCCCAGCTTTTCGACTGGCTTTCGCTCATTGATTTCAATGTTCTCTTTGTCCTGATTCTCATGACGATTGTTGCGGGATTCAATATGATTTCAGGACTTCTCATAATGCTTTTTGAAAATATATCCACCATCGGGTTGCTTAAAGCATTGGGAATGAAAGACTCATCTATCGCAAAAGTGTTCTTGTCAAGCGCTTCCTTGCTTATCCTCAAGGGGATGGCCGTCGGAAATGCCCTGGCTCTGATTTTTTGTTTTGTCCAAAGCAATATGCATTTGCTGAAACTTGATCCGGCCAATTATTTCGTCTCCTTCGTTCCAGTCTATCCTGAATGGGGACTTGTACTTGCGGCTGACCTGGTCGCTTTTGTATCTATTCTGCTACTGCTTCTGATACCTTGTCTTTTCATTTCCAAGGTGGATCCGGCAAACACCGTCAGATATGCCTGATGTTTTATGAAGCCGGATAAATCTTGCAGAAAGCATCATAAATTGACATTACACTGTCAACATAGGCGATGGTTTCATAACCTTGGAACTTGCCAAGTTTCACTGATTTTTCTTCCAGAATCGAGTCTTCTCTCATGAGCGGGATTATCTGTACGACCTTATCCCAATTCATGTTGTCGATGTTTTTTGATTCAGCGAAATTGCGACAATCGAATATCCTGCCTTCACCGGCATTGTAAGCAGCCAGTGTGAAATTGATAAGTTCCTGTCCTTCAATGCCTTCCTTTTTAAAAATTTCCTGAAGGCGTTTCAGGTGAGCAGTACCTGCCTTAAGATTCTGCTCAGGGTCAGTGAGGTCTTCTACTCCATAATGTCTTCCGGTATCGGGCATTACCTGCATCAGACCTGTTGCTCCTCTTGGTGAACGGACCGACATGTTGAATTTAGATTCCTGATATACCACTGCAGCGAGCATCTTCCAATCCCATCCGAGCGAAGAAGCATATTGTCTAATCAGGTTGTCATAAGGACTGAGTGTTCCGGACTTGATGCCGGCTTCACTTAGCTTATAAGGATTGTATGTGCGGAAAAATTTCCTGTACATTCTGTTATATTCCTCAGATTCCGAATAATGGCAGATCCAAGAATTAACCTGACGGAGTCCTTTGGTATTGTTTCCTGACATCGCCCATACTGAACGGCCTCCCAGTTCCCTTGAAACCATTATTTCTCCATTTTCAGCAATGCTGTCTTTGATAGATTTTACGACGATGTCTATTTTTCCTTCTCTGAGGGAGTCAAGGTAATTCTCTCCCTTCTTTGATGTAATGATGCGAACCTCGCATCTGTTGTCCTTGGCGAATGACTCAAGGATTTCGTAGTTGAAACCAGTTTCTGCGCCGCTTACAACATTGTCTAGATCGATGGCGCACACGATGTCCTTTCCCGCAAATGCATCCGGATTGCTTGCTCCGCTGACATTTCTCACTCTTTCACAAAGTGGACCGATGCAGACTACCAATAGTGATGCAAGGACATTTCTTAATTTTCTTTTCGTTTTTCCCGTTAATTTCATCATCTGTTTGTTGAGGCGCTTCTGCCCCCTGAAGGCATTCTTCCAGGAGAGCTGGATCCGTTTGAGCCTCCTCGCGAGGCGGACGAACCCGAAGTGCCGGTTGGTTTTCCCGGCTTAATGTAGAAAGGCCATGTTATTCCAACTTTGAAAGCTCTTTGAGGGGCAATATAGCCATCGGCAGAGAAATAGTCTGCCGATTTGTTCGGCCATCCCATATTCAGGTTCACAACCTTGAGGAACACGCAAGCTGACTTCCACTGCACATTAACAAATACATCAATGTACGGGCAGTTTCCATACAGTTCGTGGTCTTGGTTGTGGAAGACTCCGAGCACGGGATTGTAGGCCGGCGCATGCCATTTAGTATTGTACATTCCGTTGGCTCCAATCTGCATCTGCATAGCGTTCTTCACAACGTCAAATTGCAGATACCACCTCAAATTCAGGGCAACCATAGGCAGCGGCAGCACATCCTCCCTTGAGGATAGCTGGAAAAGCACCTGGTTATCCAAATGGAATTTCCAAATCTTGAAATCCTTCCTGACCATTGCGGTCATCACGCTCATCGGCGTGTCATTTTGCCGTACGATACCTTCGGTATCATAATAAATGTTTCCGTTCAGCAAGCCGTAAGCGAAAGAAGCAGACAATCTCCAGCGAGGGATGCTGAGCGAAGCCTGGGCCTTTGTTACAGAAATCTTGCCAAACTCGTTGTCCCATTTGAAATGGTTGGTAAAAAGGTGTTGCTCATAGTAGTCCGGTTCCTTGAGGCTTGTTTCGAAATGAGCATCGATTCTGATTGGGCTGTTCCTGTCCCTTCTGAATGGGAAGGTGCTGAATGAGAGGTTTCCAGCCACCATGAAGTCGTTTGCTTCATATCCCAGGAAATTATATTTTCCCGTGGCGTCCCAATTCAAATATTTCTTGTACTGGCCTCTGGCTCCGGCGTAGAGATACACCGAATTCATGGTTACATTCATTTTGCCGCCAAGATAATTCTCGGGGCGGAATGAGTAATAGTTGGTAAGTTTATCTCCGATTCCCACATCTATTTTTGAAACGATGAAGTCACTCGACCATGGCTGCAGGCGTACATACACCTTGTTTTCCAGCTTCATGACTCTCAATGAGTCAGCACTTTTGGTCGGATGGAGATAGAACTTGTCATTGTAGAAGGCGCGTGCAGCAGCATCAGAAGAGGAAATGTTGTCCTCATATTTTTTTCTGAATACTGAGTAGTCGCTGCTGTGGCCGAAGATGAGCGATGTGATGTTCTTGTCAAGTGTGTCAGCCCTCAGGCCGCGGCTCATCTTTTCCTCCTTCTCTGTCTCGAGCAGTTCTTTGATAGCAATGGAATCGCCGCTTGCCATTATGCTGTCCCTCTCAGCTTTCAGCTGCATGCGTTCCTTTCTGCTCTTGGTCTGTTTGATGAACGAAAACGGCAGACGCAACGACTGATCAAGATATACCGTGTTCTTTTTCAGTATGTTGTGTGCATTTGTAAGACTTACCGGGATTTCTCTGGCGTCCACTGTGGTGTCCCTGATCATGGAAAGGTCAGTGATTCCTCCGTTTTCAGATCTGTCAATCTTGTGATATATGAAACCTGCGTGCATCAGGTATTTCTTGCCCAGATAGTTTGTATAGGCAGCAAAACTTCTGTTGTTAACTGCTTCGTTTGATAATAGTCCTCTTCCTCCGAAACGATGGAAATCGATAGTGAGGTTCAGCTCTGGAAGTATGTTCTGTGTAGTAAGGACCTTAATATTGGATTCTTCCTTTTCGGTATTTGCGAAGAGAGTTCCCCAATATGCCAGTTCAGTATAAGGGGTTTTGGTATTGTAGTTTGTGATTGTTTCAGGTGAGGCGTTGTAGCACTTGTAGGGCGCGTAGAATATTGCATTATCCTCTACATCCCTTTTGAAGTAGTTGAAGTTCTGGACTGGAGAACCTATTACTCCGAGGTATGAAGCATTGACATCTTTCTTGAAGAACGGATATTCATGAAAATTATAATTATATGAAGTATCCACATCCTTCAGCTTCAAGTCCTGGAAATTCCTGTCATTTTCCCATATCAACATTCTCTTGTATTGGAGGGAATCAGGGAGCACGTATGTCTCAAGTATGCGGGGAGTACTCTCCGTGATGCTGTCCCTGACTGCCTTCAGACTGTCCTTGACCGCCAGCTTGCGGTTCATTTCGGCTATCTTGGCAGGGAGCTCCTGCTCATATATATATTTTTTCTTTTCCCTCTTGCTCAAACTGTTGAACCATGCCTCGAATTTGGCTGTCGCTACTTCTGTGGAATCCTTGATGTAGAGTGAATCAAGTTTGTGAAGTTCCAAAGTATCACCGGCACTGATAAGGGAGTCACGCACCTGTGCCCTTGTCAATGAGTCCTTGATGGCAATGTAATATTTAAATTTGAACGGATCGGTAGTGCGAAGGGAATCCGGCACTTTGATGGTATCTTTGGCAGCAACGAAAAGCGTATCGGTTTGATCGTTGAATACGGTGTCTCCGGACAGCGTGACAGCTTGAGAACTGTCGTTCTGTCCGATTAGATTCAGGGAGTCTGCCATCCCGGCAATTCCCGCCATTCTGCCGACATCGATACCGAAAGATTGGACGGCAGCTGCTCCAACGAGCACTATTGGCACCCATATTTTTGCCAAAGAATTTCTCATAAAACTCAGCAAAGGTAGTAATTATTATGCAATTGTGCAAAATCGAGGCTGTCAAGCTTGCCCACATCCAACATTCTCAGCCCCGGATCATCTATGCCATAGATAGGATGAGTCCGTGCCATGGACAAGTAGAAATCTCTTATCGGAAAGCATGCTCCGGCGCCGGAATTCGTGGATATGCCGTTATCCTTTACGTATTTTTCCATAAGGGGAAATACCCGGTCCGACATGATATGGATCCCCGAAAAAGCCAGTCTGACGCAGTCTTCAGCAGCGATTGATATATCTGTCATTATGGTCTCGGAAGTCTTTACATTCATCCATCCGCAAAGACGCATGGTGTCAGGATGGAAAAGAAAATATCGCGATGTCTCCCTCTTGCTGACCAGCAAGGTGGCAAGAGCATCCTGACGATGTTGTGCGGCGAATGCTTTCAAATCAGCATTCGTAAATATATCTACATTATGGATAAGGAAGTTTCCACAGCCTTCAAGCAGTTGTCTTGCATGAAGGACTGCTCCTCCTGTTTCAAGCAGAAGCGCTCTTTCATCGCTGATTTCGAACTTCATCCAGTCCTGATGCCTTGCCCAGTCTTCTATCATGCCTGCAAAATGGTGCACATTCACGACTGCTTCTTCAAAGCCGGCATCATGGAGCTTGCGCGCCACATGTTCAATCAAGGGCTTGCCGTCGACTTCCACCAGAGCTTTAGGCATCCTGTCAGTCAAAGGTTTGAGACGGGTCCCCAGGCCCGCCGCAAAAATCATCGCTTTCATCAAATCCGTTTATTTGAGAACAATGCCTTCCTCATTCATTTCGGCAAGAGCCTTCCTGTGGCCTTCATAGTCAACCCAGGCAATGGCCTTTTCAAGAAGAATCACCTTGAACCCTGCCTTGAGCAAGTCCTCACAGGTATTGCGCACACAATATTCCGTAGCAATTCCGCACACATAGACATCCTGAATGTCAAGTAATTCCAGAACTTCACCCAGAGACTGCCCTGCGTTGTTTTTTCCGTCAAAACCGGAATACTGCTCACAGGTCTTGTCGCATCCTTTGTCGAATGTCAGTTCCTCGACTACATAAGGCTGGAGCTGCTCATGAATGTCCCCTCCATGGGTTCCTGCAACGCAGTGGGAAGGCCAGATTCCTCCTTCGCTTGCAAAGGAACAGTGGTCTGCAGGATGGTGGTCCCTGATGAAAAGGACAGGGAACATGTCAAGAATCTCAATCCCGCCTCCGTCATTGTTCTCAGTGTGTGCTTCAATGAATCGCAGAGTCTCCTTTACGGCATTGTCCGCATTCTGACATGCAAGGCTTCCGTCGATGAAGTCATATAGCATGTCCACTACAACAAGTGCGCTGTTAATCATATCTTGAAATTGTTGATTTCGTTTACAAGTCGGGTAATTATTTCCATTTTCAGATTATAAAGTTCATCAGAGATGTCCACCTTATAATAGTGAGGATTTATCAGACGCCTTTCACTCGGGCTGAAATGGGCAAGTGTTGTGTTGTAATATGCCTTCTTTTCTGCCAAAGAGTGCTCTGGAGCACATCTGTGTCCATTCTCAATCACCTTGTGCTGCAGAGGAACGGCTTTGTAATCACCTGCATCGAAAGTCTTGAATTTGTAACGGTCATATTCATCGCAAATAGTGAAACTTTCTCCTGCCTCAATCTTTTTGGAAAGCTGGTCACCACGCAGGCAGGTCACGTCTGCTTTGAAAATCTCTCCTTTCACCGGGTCATTCTTCATTATTCTCCAGGTAATCTGGAAGCCTGGATTGATGAGTTTGATCTTGTCCTCCGACCTCTTCAGCACTGCCTCGGAATCAATCTGAACCAGTTTGTAAACATTGCCGAAGCAAGGAGCTGCCTTGCTGGTTGCTATCGCGTCACCGACTCCATAAGAATCTATGCAAGCGCCCTGCCTTTCCAGATCGGTGATGAGATATTCATCCAATGAATTGGTAGCGAATATTTTACATTTATGGAATCCGTTTTCATCAAGGATGCGGCGACATTCTGTGGAAAGGTATGCAAGGTCTCCGCTGTCCAGACGCACTCCGTATCCATATTCGTAATCGTCATCGATTCCGTTTTCCTTATATGCTCTCATTGCGTTGAGGATGCCGCAGCGGAGGGTGTCATATGTGTCTATCAGGAGGATGAGAGGTTCATTCCTATGTGTCCTGATATATGTGCTGAAAGCTTCATGTTCACCTTCAACGGTGCTTCCGAAAGAAGTTACATAGCTGTGTGCCATTGTCCCGGTGGAGCCGCATCCGAACATAGCTCCCGTGAGGATGTTGGAGGTGTTGCTGCATCCGGCGATTATGGCTGCCTTGGCACCATAGGTTGCTGCCCATGGGCCGTGGGCTCTCCTGGAACCGAACTCACTGACAGGCCGGTTGGTAGCCCTGCATACTCTGGAAGCCTTTGTGGCTACTGCCATCTGGTGGTTCATTATGCAAAGCATCGGAGTTTCAAGTACCTGAGCCTCAATGAGCGGTCCTTCCACTATGATGATCGGTTGGTTCGGGAAAGCAATTTCGCCCTCCCTCATGGCATAGACATTTCCAGTGAACTTCATAGCACTGAGATATCCTCTGAACTCTTCATACTCCTTTCCCGGAAGGAACTTTTCGAAAAAGTCAGGGTCCATGTTGCCGAGATTCTGAACCATCTCAATGACTTCCTCAGTGCCGCTTACTACCGCCCAGTTATTGTTTTCCGGAGCTTTCCTGTAGAACAGATTGAATACGGCAACCTTGTCTTTCATTCCGTTGTCGTAGAAGGATTTTCCCATTGTGTACTGGTACTTGTCCGAACAATATGCATGATTGAGCATTATTTTCTATAAATGATAGTTGAACATTCAAACCAAACCACAAACTTAACCAAAATATTTTATAACTTCGCACATTTCATTTACGAAACAACATTTTCAGACGTGGAGGAATCATTGACAGAACTATACAGGGACTATTTCGGGAACAGTCCGGAATGGTCATCGGAGATTTGCGGATCAGCGAGCAGCCGGAAATATTTCAGGCTGGGGGACAGTGAACATTCGGTCGTAGGTGTCATAGGAGAAGACTTGAAGGAGAATGCCGCATTCATAGCTCTGTCCGACCATTTCCATAGTGCAGGCATGCCTGTTCCCAAGGTTCTGGCAAAATCCCGTGACGGACGCTCCTACATTCAGGAGGACCTTGGTGACCTCATGCTCGCCGACCTTGTGGACAAGGCTCGCCAGAGTGGAGATTTCAATTCTCTCATGCCTCTTCTGAAACAATGCATGCGCTCTTTGGTCAAGCTTCAGTTCGAAGGTGCTGCCGGCCTTGATTTCAATGTTTGCTACCCTTTGGCAGCTTTCGACAGGCGCGCAGTCATGTTCGATTTGAACTATTTCAAATATTGTTTTCTCAAGCCTTCAGGCTTGGAGTTCGACGAGATGGCTCTCCAGGACGATTTTGAGTCTTTGTCTGACGACCTTCTCAGTTGCGGGAATCATGGCAGGACGTTTCTGTACAGGGATTTCCAGTCGCGTAATGTGATGGTTCGGGACGGAAAACCATATTTCATTGATTTTCAGAGTGGTCGCAGAGGTCCTGTCTATTATGACCTGGCTTCTTTTGTCTATCAGGTGCGAGCAGCCTATCCTCAATATGTGAAAGATGCGCTTGTAGATGAATATTTCAAGGCGCTGAAGCAATTTGTTCCCGATGTCCGGAGGAATGATTTTGACAAAGATCTGAGGCTGTTCCGGCTTTTCCGTCTGATGCAGGTGCTCGGGGCTTATGGCTTCAGGGGTGTCATCGAACATAAGTCCAAGTTCGTTACGAGTCTTATTCCTGCTGTCAGGATGCTGGGTGAATTCATTCAGGAGCCTTTTGAGGCCTATCCATATCTGACAGATACCCTGCGCCGCCTTTCCGCTCTTGAGAAATATCGCTGTGATGTGTCTTCGGACGGTGTGCTTGAGGTGAAAGTCTATAGCTTCTCATATAAAAAAGGTATCCCGGAAGACTGGTCGGGAAACGGAGGCGGCTATGTATTTGATTGCAGGTCAATACATAATCCCGGCAAGTATGAACAATATAAAAA
>JALFNZ010000131.1 GCA_022774085.1 Bacteroidales bacterium | reverse complement strand
GGCTCCTTCAAGAGCCGTAGGATAATTGTATCCACGTCCGAGATAGATGAAATTGTGGGCGTAGGTGAAGATTTTTGCCAGATCAGCAACCTGTTTGTCCGTATCAAGAACTTTCCGTATTGTCTGAGGCAGTTCAAGGAGGGCCTTTGCAATCTCCCTGCTCCTTTCTGCAGAAAGCGAACCCTTCTCCCTTGCAATTGTAACGGAACTCAGACGCATATTCCACCTCAACCGGAATCCTGCAGAGGTTCTCGATGAGGTGTTCGCCAATGAGGGAGGCATGCCATGAGGTTCCGCAGGCTACAAAGATGATACGTCCGGCTCCGAGGAACTTGTCTTTGTTGAGTTCGACTCCGGATAGCTTGACTTCGTAGGTTTCTGGATTGATTCTGCCCCTGATGCAGTCAACGATGGTATTGGGCTGCTCGTGGATTTCCTTGAGCATGAAATGCGGATATCCTCCCTTCTCGAGCTGGGAGATGGACAGTTCAAGACGGCGTATGTCAAGATGTCCTGCTTCATTGTCTAGAGTTTTGATTTCCAGTGGTTTGCCTTTTTCTATAACGGCAATTTCTCCGTCGTTCAGATAAGCAAAGTCATTGGTATAGTCGATGATTGAAGCAGCATCCGAACTGAGGAAATACTCCCCTTCCCCAATGCCTATGACCATCGGACTGGACTGCCTTGCCGCAATTATCCTCTGGGGATGGCCATTCTCTATCACTGCAATTGCATAGGCTCCCACAACCTGTCTCAAAGCAAGCCTTACTGCTTCCTCAAGTGTACATGAGTTTGTCTGGCGGACATACTCGATAAGGTTTACCAACACCTCTGAGTCCGTGCTGCTCCTGAACTGGAATCCATGCTGAATCAGAGCATCCTTCAGGACACGGAAATTTTCGATGATTCCATTGTGGATGAGGGCAATCTGGCCTCCGGGTCGTGATAGAGGGTTTCATATTTTGCAAGGATGACCTGTTTCTCCCCGCATTTGCTGCATGGGGCCGATGCTTCTTTTATTATTGACATGATTATGATGCTTTAGAATGAAACTTCAAATACAGGACCTATATGGAAATGACCCATCTCTGCCCCCGAGCTTTGACGAATCCGATCAAAAGACCCATTGAAACCTCCATTATATGAAGCAGTTATGCCCACTGAACACGGCCATTCTATCCATAAAATGGTCTGAAGACCGAACATAACTGACATTCCTGCAGAAAAAAGCGTTGCCCTTCCGAGAAAAGAGCAGTCAAAGTGAGGAGTCATTATCAGACGGTTGACATATATGAAACTTCCGAATATAGGCCATTCACCAACATAAATCGGAATGGCATAGTCAGCCGTGATTTTCAAGCCCTGCACCCTTGCGATTCCGGGGAAATATCCATAGGCATAGGCATAGCCCATAGGAGAAAAAATTTTGCCCGTGGAAAGAGAGGAAGAAACTCCCAACTCTAGACCACCTCCCCAGCGGGGATATATGGCAGATGACGGCACTCCGAGGCTTCCATAGAATCTCAGGGATGCACCCAGATTCTGCATCACCCTTGTTCTCTTTCCTCTGTACACACCAATGACAGGAGATCCTCCGGTAATATTGTCATAACTGCGAAGGAGCATGCTCTGGTCGAAGCAATCATTGTTGATGCTGTAGCTGATCTTAGGTACAAATCCCCTGTACCATCCGGAAGAATTGAAGGTTAAAGGAAGAGATTTGACATGAATATTGCAATGATTGCCAATGGAGCAATCCATCTGATTATAAACCAGATGAAGTTGAATATGCGGACATTGCCTTCAATGGTGCCGCTGTTGGTGAATTCATCCCGGACATCTGCCTTTGTCATCTTCCATCCAGCGAAAAGTACCACAAGGAAGCTTCCGATGGTCATGAGGAAGTTGGCCGAAAGCTTGTCAAAGAAGTCAAAGAGGGTGTTGCCCAGAATCTTGAATTCCGATAGCGGTCCGAATGAAAGGGAACAGAAGATTCCGACTATCCATGTGACAAGGAAAACCGACAAAGAAGCAGTACGCCTTTTCAATCCTTTTTCCTCAACAAGATAGGCAACTCCAACCTCGAAAAGCGAAATGGAAGATGTGAGGGCAGCTATC
>JALFNZ010000124.1 GCA_022774085.1 Bacteroidales bacterium | reverse complement strand
TCCTTCACAACAAATCACTTTCATTCAAGGTCGCCCTCGGACGCAAAGTGGATTTCATAGGCGGATTCGAGCATTGGGCACAATGGGGAGGGGAGTCTCCGAAATACGGCCCCCAGCCATCATCTTTCAGGGATTATATGAGGATTTTCCTGGGCCGGAGCGGCGGTGCGGATGCCACGACATCGGACCAGATTAACGTACTTGGCAACCATCTTGGCAGGGAATATATAAGGATAATCTGGCGTGCCAACCCGTTCATAATGACCTTCCAATATGACAAACTCTTTGAGGACGGCTCCGGAATGAGACTTCAGAACTTCCCTGACGGAGTGTGGTCACTCGCATTTGCAATGAAAGACAGGGATGCAATCGTGACAGATGTAATCTATGAACTAGTGACCACCACATGGCAGTCCGGTCCGGCCCATGACCGCCCTGCCACGGAGGAAGAAAAGGCAAATCAGGATCCATCCGATCCATTTTATGGAAAAATCGTGCTCGGAGGCTATGACGATTATTTCAATAACGGGGAATATGCCAGCGGATGGACATTCCATGGACGTACGATAGGACTGCCCCTGATTATCCCGAATGCACCGGATGAGAATGGAATTACCAAAGGTGTGATATGCACCAGAGTAAGGGCTCATCACCTTGCCCTTCGAGGCAATATCTATCTTCCTTATACATTTAAATCCACGTTCAGCAAGAATTATGGACAATACAATCAGGGCGAGAGCTCAATGTTTGCAACCACACCATGGCAGCTTTCGCTCGCTCTTGAACTTGGATTTGACAGATTCCTCAAAGACCTTCCAATTTCCTTGAACGCAGGTTTGTACGGAGATGTGGGAAAGGTGTATCAGAACAGCTTCGGGGTAACTCTACGCATCGGATTCAGCAAGCTGTTCAATTAGAGAGAGATACTCTTTGCGGAATCTGTCCTTTGATAGTTTTCGGATGGCAATATCCCGTCCGGCGCGGCCATATTCCTCGAATTTGTCCCGCCCTTTCGTGATGACCTCTTCAAGCACATTGACCATGTCATCCAGGTCAGTCGGATCGAACAACCATCCGTTCACTCCCTTCTGTACATAGAGCGCATTGTCGCTCACATCGCTGCATACAACAGGAAGCCCGCACGAGAGGGCTTCGCAGACTGCGTTGGGAGTGCCTTCGTAAAAACTCGGGAGACAGAAAACATCAGCATTGTGATAGATCGCCCGGACATCCTGAAGAGCATCCTTTATCTCAAAAACATCATCGAGCCCGAGCTTGGAAATCAAAGCCATGCATTTCTTCCAGAATCTGCTCTGGCGAGTTGCACCATACCATTCAATCTTGAACTGCAAACCCTTGGTTTTCAGAATGCCTGCCGCCTTGATCAGCCCGTGGAGATTTTTCCTGCGACTCACTCTGGCAACTACGGCAATCCTGACAACTCCATCCCTGCCTTTCTTCGGGGCAGGGACGAATTTGTCAACATCCACGAAATTGATAATCGCGGAAGCCTTCTTCCGGAAGGCTGGAACGAAGCTCGTCACATGATCGTGCTGAGCGTACGAATTGCTTATAATCCAGTCCGCTTTGGAGTATAACAGAAAGCGGAACCAGTCGTTCGGATAGAACCTCTTGATGTGGTTCCTCTCAGATACTATCAGCTTGAAATCCCTGAAGATGAATTTCGCCAGGCAGGCCTTGGAACTTGCGCTTGAAGCAAAAGCAATCACCAACTGGGTGCCCTGCTCTTTCAAATGAGCGGCAATGTCTCTGGCAAGAGTGAACGGACCCAGTCTCTTTGGAATATAAGTGGCGGGTATTCCGTTATCCTTCAGATAATTGCTGAAGAAATCCCTGGGGATATAAGTCACAATTTCAACATCGTGGCCAGCCTCCTTCAGCAGCACGGCAAGCCCTGTGAGCTGTCTTTCCACACCTCCAACTTCCAGGGATCTCAATAAACACACAATTCTCATCTTTCCTGTAACCTCCGGACTAACGCTCAAGAGCCTTAC
>JALFNZ010000120.1 GCA_022774085.1 Bacteroidales bacterium | reverse complement strand
TATTCCAATTACAAACAAATAGAAAAGTCTCCCCTGCTGCATTCTGTCAATTCCGAATGGCTGAATCAGAGCAAGGAATAGTACCGCAGCGATGCTGCTTTCAAACGAAGCTTTTACCAAGGCTTTCAACTTTATTCTGTCAATCGGTTTCATGTTGCGAAGATAGAGAATAATGTTCCCGGGACAAAAGATTATCATCACCAAATATCCCTTTCATCCCGAAAATCCCTAAAATACGTCGGATATCCCACATCTTATGCTATGAATCCCTGAGAGTCGGGCCGAATATCCCTCCCTATTCCACATATAAATAAGCCTGATTTAATTTGCCGAAGAAAACCAAATGAAAATCTTTCACAGAATGAAAAAGACAATTACAATTTTGCTGGCTAATTTGATTTTTGCCATTTCGGCCCAGGCTCAAGAATTCGGAGGAAAAGTCCTCAGCGACGAGGGCGAAGGCATCCCCTATGCAGGAATTGCCATTTTTGCAATGGCAGACTCATCCTTTGTTGCTGTGACACTCGCGGATGCAGACGGAAACTTCAGATTTGAGAATTATTATGAAAATACCATTCTGGTTGCAAGTTCGGTCGGATATTCGGACACTCAGGTCAAAGCCGAAAGAGGCATGTCCAATATCATAACTATGAAACCTGACCACGAGATGATCAGTGCGGCTGTATTCACTGTAGAACTTCCGAAAACAAGGCTTGAAAACGGAGCAATTGTGACCAGAGTGAAGAACTCGGTACTTGAAAATGCGGGAAGCGCAGCAGATGCGCTGGCAAAAATCCCGGGAATGATGAGGATGGGAGACGACCTGCAGGTCATCGGCAAGGGGCATCCCGTATATTATATAAACGGAAGGAAGGTTCAGGATGAATCCGAACTCAGCAGACTGCTCAGCAGCGAAATCCGTGAAGTCGAAGTCATCAGCAATCCGGGTGCAGCATATTCTTCGCAGGCAAGGGCCGTGGTGCGCATCAAAACCACTCAACGAACTGACGAGGGACTTGGTGGAAGCGTCAACATATCTGATATACAGACATTGAGAAATGGAAACAACCTTCTTGCATCAAATATAAAACTTGACTACAGGTACAAAGGACTGGATGTGTTCATAGGCGGAACATATAATATGGATTATCTTCATCAATATAAATACACCCTGAATCAGACCACAAGGACGGAGCAGGAATTCAAGCTCGACGGAGAATTGAATGAGTCGGCAAGACAGGCTAGGGAAAACATCAATATTGGTGCGAACTACCAATTCAATGAAAATCACAGTGCAGGAATAAGGTTTGAAAAGGGCTTTACCTCGCACAGGAGCTGGAAAACGATAATGGACAATACGGCCTTTGTTGACGGGAAACTATACGAAAAAGTGCACTCTGAAAACAACATCACCGGGAAAGACAACGGTCCTTCACTTTTGAACGGATACTATAGCGGCAAGATCAAAAAACTGTCAATTGAGTGGGATGCTGACTGGTATTCATCCTCAACAAGGAACCTTTCCGACATCACCGAAACCGACCAGACAGGCACATCCACCTATAAATCAGACAATTTCAGCAAAAACTCGCTGATTGCATCCAAGGCAACGGTCAGCCATCCGCTCTGGAAAGGGACAATCTCAGGCGGAACCCAGGTGAACTTCATAAGGCGTGACAACATGTACGATATCGACAACGACAGGATACGAGACAGCAAGTCGGAGGCTCGTGAAGACAATGTTGCACTGTTCGCAGAATACAGCTGCTTCTTCCCGAAAGCGGGCATCCTGACTGCGGGACTGAGATATGAATTCACTTCCTTCAGGTATGACTCAGTCGGAGAGGATGACGTAAAAAGCAATACATCAAGATTTTATCCTTCAGTTTCGTTTGCCACGGAAATAAAGGGACTACAGATGTCGCTCAGCTACAGCATACGCACCAAGAAACCGACATACAACGAACTGCGCTCGGGAATCGCTTATGCCTCAAGGTTCACGCTAAGCACCGGCAATCCTAAACTCAAGGACGAAATCATCCACGGGGTGAATCTTTCCATGAGAAAAGGTGTATTTGCATTTTCCGCAGATTACCAGAGACGCCTCAATGCAATATTTGACTGGACCTATCCTTATGACGATAACGGAACCGTGCTTCTGTCCATGACTAATTTTGACAAGCCTCTTGACGTTTTTGATGCCTACCTTGTTGCCTCGCCAAGCGTCGGAATATTCACAAGCGTAAACGTAGTCGGCATCCAGTGCCAGAACATCAGTTTCAATCTCGACGACCCGGCGACCGAAACCGGGAAAAGATTAGTGAAGTACAACAAGCCCATGTTCATCTTCAACAGCAGCAACTATCTGCGTCTGAAGAAAGGCTGGCAGCTGGAGCTCAATTCGGAATTCTATTCAAAGGCGCATTTCGGAAATGCTTTGCTGACAAACAACTATTGGGATCTTAGCTTTGCCGTACAGAAGAGCTGCCTGCGGGACAAGAACCTGACTTTCAGGCTGAGTATCAATGACATATTCAAGACAGCAGATTTCGGTGCATTGGTAGATCTGGGCAATTACCAGCTCATGCAGAACCCGGTGAACGGCCAGAGCAGAGGGCCTTACGAGATGCACCGCATCACATTTTCAGTAAAATATACCTTCAATGCACGAAAAGACCGCTACAACGGCAAGGGTGCGGGACGTGAGATGATACAAAGGCTTTATTCTGGTGGGACTATCGTGAAAGAGGGGTAGCTAGTCGTGCAGGTGGCGGGAGCGGAGATAGGACAGGAGGTATTCGGCACGGTCGGTCTGGATGATGGTTGCACCGAGTGTGTCTATCAGGAAGCCATATGCTGCATCTGGATCCTCTAGGGCAAGGTCGTCATCGTGGCCTCCGCAAAGTGTGTCCCAAAGAGTATTGTACCATAAAAGCGCCTTACCTGACAGGTCTTCCCGAAGCTGGAGAGGATAGTCCAGTTCGTCATCTGTCCTGTAAGTCAGTTCATAAGCACATGGCTTCAGCACGTTCATGTGGCCCTCCATAATCTGCCGGGCATCATCCTTATACAGATTCACTATAGGCATATACAGAATCTCATCCAGCAAGTCTCCATAGCTGGCAATAACGCTTTCCGCAGGGCGGCCTCCTTTCATGATTATCTGCTTTGTAGTTCCTGTTTTTTCCAGAACCGGCACCACCAGGTCGAGGTATCTGTCAGCCTTGTCAAGATTGACCAGCACCTTTCCCTTTGCAGCAAGGAGTGCCTCTTCAAGAGTCGGGACCCTATGTTTGCTGTGGATGCCTGCCCCATTTTTGAGCTTCAGGGTCTTGATGGAGTCCAGAGTCCATTCCGACACTCTGCCCTTGCCGGTAGTTGTGCGATTGAGAGTGGCATCGTGCATGATGATCAGCACACTGTCCTTGGTCAGCTGCAGGTCTAGTTCCACGATATCCACGCCCACTTTGATGGAATGTTCGATGCCGGCGATGGAGTTTTCCGGAGCATAGCGCCAGTCGCCACGGTGAGCTACGACAAGCACCTTGTCGGTCCTGCCTTCAAGTATCCTGTTTCTCAGTGCCTCGGCGCGGTCCTGCTCCGGGGCATTTGTGCAGCTGGCGAAAAATGCCAGCATTGCAACTATATACAAGTATTTCTTCATATGAGAGTGTTACTGACGGGTTATGCGGGCACCGAGGGCATTCAAGCGAATGTCGATGTCCTCATAGCCGCGGTCAATCTGGTCAATATTGCTGATGATGCTGGTGCCTTTGGCGGACATAGCGGCAATCAGAAGAGCAATGCCGGCACGGATGTCAGGAGAGGACATTTTGCCGGAACGAAGTCTGTAGTTGTGGTTATGTCCGATCACCACTGCGCGGTGAGGATCGCAAAGAATGATCTGTGCACCCATATCAATGAGCTTATCCACAAAGAACAGCCTGCTCTCGAACATCTTCTGATGAATGAGAACACTGCCTTTGCATTGAGTGGCAACAACGAGCATGACACTCAGAAGGTCAGGAGTAAGGCCCGGCCAAGGTGCATCGGCAAGAGTCATGATGGAACCGTCAAGGAAGGACTCGATGACGTAACTCTCCTGCTCAGGCACGAAGATATCATCTCCCCTTTGCTCCAGCTGGATACCAAGCCTGCGGAAAGCTTCCGGAATGATGCCAAGGTTTTCATAAGAAACGTCCTTGATGGTGATACTGCTTTGGTTCAGGGCAGCCATACCTATGAAAGAACCGACTTCAATCATATCCGGCAAAATCTTATGAGTAGTACCCCCTAATTTGGATACTCCCTTTATTTTCAACATATTGGAACCAATCCCTTCAATATTTGCACCCATTGAAACCAACATTCTGGACAATTGCTGGATATAAGGTTCGCAGGCAGCATTGTAAATTGTGGTCTGTCCTTCCGCCAGAACCGAGGCCATGAGAATATTCGCAGTACCAGTGACAGATGCCTCATCCAGAAGCATGTAGCAGCCATTCAGATGAGCGCCCTGCGGTACATGAAGGAAGAATGCCTTCTTCGAAGAATCATAATCCTGGACAGCTCCCAGTTTCATCATTCCGAGAATATGGGTATCAACCCTGCGACGACCTATCTTATCCCCACCGGGCTTCGGGAAATATGCCTTCCCGAAACGAGCCAAAAGCGGTCCGACCACCATCACCGACCCACGCAGATGGGCACATTTGGCCACAAAATCAGCACTTGCAATATATTCAGTATCAATATTATCAGCTTGAAATGAATATACGCCCTTGTCAAGTCGGTTCACCTTCACACCCATGCCCTCAAGCAAGATAATGAGGTTTTTGACATCCAAGATTTCAGGAACGTTGGAAATAGTAACTTGTTCGTCAGTGAGAAGCACGGCGCTTATCACCTCCAATGCCTCGTTCTTTGCTCCCTGAGGGCGAATTGCTCCACTGAGCTTGTGCCCACCTTCAACTACGAATGATCCCATATTATTTTTCTATTATTATTCTGCCATCAAGCTTTGACTCGACATTCCTGCCATTGGCAGTGAGCCACCTTATATAGTCTGCCATCAGGTCATATATGATTTGTGATGAATCTTTACGGACTATATAATCCCCTGTTCCGTACCTTGCATTATTCACTATATAATCCAAGGTTGCAACAGTGTAGGTCTTGCCATCCTCGATTTGCCTGTCGTTGACAGTCACCGATTTCACCTTTCCGTCTTTGACAACAAGACGGACTCCTGCATTGACCGGCATTCCGCCCGAAGCTGCAACTTCAGCAAACAGGTTCTTCAGGGCCTTGCCGTTCATTTCCAGCACTGTCAACTGATTGTCAAAAGGATAGACAGTGAAAACATCTCCCAGGGTCACAGGTCCCTTGTAAATATTGGAACGAAGACCGCCTGTATTATATAGAGTGACATCCGGTTTGGCGCCATACATTTGCTCGCACATCCACGAAAGCGCATCAGCCGTAAAATTGCCAAGCTTGCTCTCCGGATTACCTTTTGTCATATCCTCGGGAGCATAGCCAAGTTCCTCCTCCATTTTCTCAGCCAGATTGCCTGCGTAAGTGGAAATGGTGGCGGCAAAGGCATCGTCAGCTCTGGCATCAAGCCTGCTGTCAACAGGAATAAGCCTGTAATCGAATGTCTTCTTGCCATCCTTGCCGATTCTTATCTTTGAATAGCCCAGACAAATCCCTTTGCTTCCTGTCTGTACGATAGGAACATAAGCACCATCGAGATTACGGACATAATAAGCCTTATTGATGAAGGTGTGCGAATGTCCTCCCACAATCATATCAATATTGCGGGTATTCCTTGCTATTCCGCTGTCCATATATTTGACTTCAGCATCCTTGGAAAAGCCAAGATGGGACAGAGCTATGACAATATCGGCACCATCATTCTTCAAGTCTCCTGCCAATTTGTCAGCTACCTCAAGGGCATCAAACCAAACAACTCCCTCGCATGCAGTTGGATCCACAAGATTCTGGAGCCTCACATTAAGACCGATGAAACCCACATTAACATCCCCTGCCTTCAACATCAAGGACGGTTTCACATATTGGGAAAGCGACGTATTGGCAAAGTCATAATTGGAAGCCACCACGGGCACCTTGCTCATAGCAAGCATGTCTCCCAGGCCGACCATCTTCTTGTCGAATTCATGATTGCCCAAAGTACGCACATCATATCCAAGTTCGTCCAACATCATCATCTCGACAATTCCGTTGAAGCAACTGAAATAATAAGTTCCCTGAACCATATCTCCCGAATCGGTCAGCAGCACTGCAGGTTCAGCTGTCCTTACGCTGTCAATCAATGCTTTGAGCCGTACAGCTCCGCCCATGTCAGCATTATATGTCGCATCCTTGGAAGTCGGCTCAATCTGGCTGTGGAAGTCATTTGTAAAAAGCAGGACGAATTCCTTGTCTTCAGACTTGTTTGCCTGCTGGTTCTTATTGTTGTTTTCCCGGCAGGAAAGTACAGCCAGGCAAAGAAGGATGAATGATAGTAACCTCTTCATAATGAGCTGATTTAGATATGCTCCACCTCAGGAGACAATGTAATTCCGAATTTATCTTCAACTGATGCAATAATGCGCTTTTCAATGCCTATGATTTCCTCAGGGTATGCCTCTCCGGTAAAATTGACAATGACAAGCGGCTGTTTTGACCAGACAGCTGCGCCTCCCATTCTGCGGCCCTTCCACCCACATCTTTCAATCAGCCAGGCTGCAGGAATCTTAACCATACCGTCTTCGAGGTCATAATGCGGCACCTCCTGGGCAAAATCGGTCGATGCTATTTCTGCAACTTTCTCATATACAGCCTTTTCCACTACAGGATTCTTGAAGAAACTGCCCGCACTTCCCGTCACAGCAGGGTCCGGAAGCTTCTCATTACGGATTTTCAGCACAGTCCGTCTGACAAGATGCGGAGTAATCTCTGCTCCGGCAGCGGCATCCTTGACAGCCTGTTCCAGATGTCCGTATCCAAGTCTGGGAGCAGCCTGGGGACTGAGACGGAACACCACGTGGGTAACCACAAAACGGCCCTTGAAGTCAGGATGCTTGAAAACAGAGTCGCGATACCCGTAGGCACACTGCGAAACATCAAAATGCACAAATTCCTCTTCCTGAAGGTCATAGCAATAGACCGTGCGGATGACATCCTTCACCTCAACGCCATATGCGCCGATATTCTGAACCGCCGAGGCACCTACTTCTCCCGGAATGCCGGAGAGATTCTCCAAGCCCCAAAGTCCATGGTCGCAGGCCCATTTGCAAAGGTCATCAAACACGACTCCCGCTCCTGCAGAAATATCAATTTGTTCTCCCCTGCTCCTTGCCTGAGTCAGAACATTTTCCAAAGACTCATCTTCGTCGGAGTTCTCCGGATTTCCTGTAAGAGGCTCAATGAAATTTATCCCGGAATGCAGGACAGTGCCTTTGAAATCGTCTGTAAAAAGCAGATTGCTGCCACCTCCGATATGCAGAATAGGTCTTGGGAGTCCCTCCAGGTCGAGATCCACAAAATCCGCCACGGAATCATATTCCACAAATGCCCTTGCCTTGACCTTCATCCTGAAGGTGTTGAATTTAGTCAAATCTTTATAATATTCAGTTTTCAGCATCGTCGTATGTTTTTCATTCCTGAACTCTGACAGGCAGCACCTGACAGCACACTTAATGGCGAATTTACTAATATTTTTAGAACTGTAAAAATTATTGTTTTTATCCATGGAGTTGACAGTTATTTTCAAATGGTCGCCACATTCTTCCTTTTGCACAAGTATGGAGTCGTTTTTGTTGATAAAAGACAACAAATGGAATTATTATGTCGCTTCTTTCGCTTGATGATTTAGAAAAAGCGGCGCCCTTGTTCAGAGGGCGCCTGGGCAATGCTTTGGGCACAGGGCTGATGAAGATGCTGTCCGTTGACAAAGTGAATGCCTTGTATGACAGACATTCGTCAGTTGTCGGGCCTGAGTTCGCGGGGGAGGTCCTGGAGGACCTTGGTGTTGAATATGAGGTCATTCATAAGGAAGTTCTGGACTCTCTTCCTGACGGGCCATTCATCACAATAAGCAATCACCCTTATGGCAGTCTGGACGGGGTGATGCTTGTGGACCTGTTCGGCCATATAAGACCGGATTTCAAGGTCATGGTGAACAAGTTCCTCGGAAGAATTAAAGCCCTGGACAGCAATTTCATCTGCGTAACCCCCACTGGATCAGAGCGTTCTGCCCCAACGAAGGACAACATTCAAGGTATCAGGGACGCAGTGGCACATATCCGGGCCGGACACCCGTTGGGAATATTTCCTTCAGGGGCGGTCTCGGACCTGAGCATAAAAGACAGGTGCATCAGGGACAGGCAATGGCAGGAGGCGATTCTGAGATTGATAAAGAAGATGAAGGTTCCTGTCGTTCCGGTGCATTTCCTCGACAGGAATTCCAACTTTTACTACTCGCTGGGACTGATAGACTGGAGGATTCGCCTTCTGAGACTGCCGGCAGAAGTATTCAACAAAAAAGGAAAGAGGACAAGGATTGCAATAGGCCGGATTATCACTCCGCAACAACAGGAAGAAATACGGGACCCGGAACAATTCGGCTTATTCTTGAGAAACAAAGTTTATAATCAATTCTGAATATGGAAACACATAAAGCAGATGCAGTAAGGATACAGACATCTATCCTGAATGCGCTTGAAAAGAAAGTGCTGGTATGGCTTGCAGAGCGCCAGCCAAAATGGGTGACATCGGATATGCTCACCTATATAGGGACATTTGGTGCGGCAATTATCGCTATCGGATATATCTTGTCAGCATGGAATATCAACTTTCTATGGCTCAGTTCATTAGGTTTTATAATCAACTGGTACGGCGACTCACTTGACGGCACACTGGCAAGAGTACGCCAGACTCAGAGGCCAATTTACGGCTACTACCTCGACCACACCATCGACACCATCAACGAAGTGATGATTTTCATCGGCGTGGGTCTGTCAGGACTGATGCATATCGAAATCGCAATGTTCGCATTGATCATCTACCTCCTGATGACAATCAATGTCAGCATCAACGCACATCTGAAGAAAGAATTCAAGCTCACTTACGCCAGCATGGGCCCTACCGAGTTCAGGATCATAATGATAATCATCAACACTCTGTTCGCCCTCATTGCTCCGCTCAGAGAATTCTCCCAGACTATCACTTTGCTCGGACATGAGTTTACATTCATGGCTCTGGACTATATAGGAATGGCAATATGCCTTATCCTCGTCATCTTGCACCTTTCAACAATCAGGAATGATATCAAGGGTTATGCTGAAATGGACCCTATGCCGAAACGGAATAGATGATGAGGCGGGTTTTGATAAGATATCTGAAATTCATGGGTACAAGTGTGGTCGGCACCATCGTTGACACACTTGTACTTTGGATTTTGTCTGATTTTATCTTTACCAAAGGATATTGGGGTGAATATGTCATCTCCCCTGTCATCTCGTTCCAATGTGCACT
Source organism: Bacteroidales bacterium (assembly GCA_022774085.1). Classification (GTDB taxonomy): domain Bacteria; phylum Bacteroidota; class Bacteroidia; order Bacteroidales; family UBA932; genus Cryptobacteroides. The sequence goes on along the minus strand of JALFNZ010000120.1, from coordinate 8,231 downwards.
GACTGCCAACTTCCTGATATCATATTTCTATGTATGGAAGGACAGGACGGTGGTTTCGGGGGCCTCCACAAAAAGATTCTTCAAATTGTATTTTACCTACAATCTGTCCGGTTCTGCCGTATTCCTGCTCAGACTTGGTGCCTTGCTCATCATTGAAAAGTTTACCGGCTGGGATGTGGTAATATGCAACCTTCTGGCAATGTGCGTGTCCGGAGTATTGAATTTCATAATCAATAACATGTTCATTTTCAAGAGAAAAAAGACATCAGCATAAAATCTTCCTTCACAAGTGGACCTGCCTTCCGATACCATTCTTGAATACGGTCAGCCAGAATAAAGCCCTTCCATCAGGAAACGACACAAAAGAAACCGTCAAGGGATTCACCGCTGTAATCTTCCAGCACAAGTGGAATCACCTCGACGGAATTCTCTATACCGACAGTATTGAATAAACTTAGCCGATTTCGGCACCGTTGCAGAGGGCCTCGGCAGGGGTTACGAAACGCATCTTGCCGTCGTTTTGGCGGGCCATCAGAATCATGCCTTTGGATTCGATGCCGCGAATCTTGCGCGGAGCAAGGTTGGCGAGGATGCAGATCTGCTTGCCGACCATTTCTTCAGGAGAGTACTGCTCGGCGATGCCTGAGACAATCACTCTCTTGTCGATGCCGGTGTCGATTGTGAGTTTCAGAAGTTTGTCTGTCTTTGGAACACGCTCCGCTTCAAGCACTGTAGCGGTACGGATATCCATCTTCTCGAAGTCTTCGAAGGTGCACTCGTCTTTCTGTGGAGTGACCTGTTTTGCAGCTTCTGCCTTGGCAGCGGCCTCACGTTCGGCGCGAATACTGTTCAGGCGCTCAAGCTGGGCATTTATGACGTCGTCTTCGATTTTGGCGAAGAGAAGTTCCGGCTGGTTGAGCTGGTGGCCTTCAGGGAGAAGGGTAGTCTCGCCGAGGCGGGCCCAAGTGAGGGCGGTTCCCTCCGCTTCAGTCGGGATGACAGAAGGGGCGCCATTCGGGAGGAATGAGGTGGTATGAAGAGCACATCCCTCTTCCGAGGTGTAGGTATTGACGGTCTGCTGCTCGCCAAGGCGGTGGTCAAATCCGGCATTCAGGGACACTCCAAGCATGGTGCGCAGACGCTCGGCAGCAAACGGAGTGAAAGGCTCAAACGCGATTGCCAGGTCAGCGCAGATCTGGAGGCTGACGTTCAGGATGGTTGCGCATCGCGCCATATCTGTCTTTGCAACCTTCCAAGGCTCTGTGTCGGAGATATATTTGTTACCAACACGCGCAATCGACATCGCATCCTTGAGCGCCTCACGGAAATGGTATGTATCAAGATTCTTCTCAAGCGAAGCCTTGAGCTGAGGAATCTGAGCAAGAGCTTCCTTATCCACATCAAGAAGTTCACCGCATGCAGGCACCTTACCCTCAAAATACTTATGAGTCAGGACAACTGCACGGTTGACAAAGTTTCCGAAAATCGCAACGAGCTCACTGTTGTTGCGTGCCTGAAAGTCCTTCCATGAAAAGTCATTATCCTTGGTTTCAGGAGCATTTGCAGTGAGGACATATCTCATCACATCCTCTTTTCCCGGGAACTGCTCAAGATATTCATGAGCCCATACGGCCCAGCCCCTTGAAGTGGAAATCTTGTCTCCTTCGAGGTTGAGGAACTCATTTGCAGGCACATTCTCAGGCAGGATGTAGCTGCCGTCAGCCTTAAGCATTGAAGGGAAGACGATGCAGTGGAAGACGATATTGTCCTTTCCGATGAAATGTACGAGTTTGGTATCTTCGTCCTTCCACCATTTCTCCCAGCTCTGAGGCAGGAGTTCCTGAGTGTTGGAAATATATCCTATCGGAGCATCGAACCAGACATAGAGCACCTTGCCTTCCGCGCCTTCAACTGGAACAGGTACGCCCCAGTCCAGGTCACGGCTCACCGCACGAGGCTGAAGACCGCCGTCAATCCAGCTCTTGCACTGACCATATACATTGCTTCTCCACTCCTTGTGACCGTTGAGAATCCAGTCAGAAAGCCATGCTTCATACTGATCCAGAGGAAGATACCAATGCTTGGTGGCCTTCTTCACAAGCGGGCTTCCGCTCAGGGACGACTTCGGATTGATGAGTTCGTCTGGGCTGAGGGTGGCGCCGCATTTCTCGCACTGGTCACCGTATGCACCCTCTGATCCGCAACGCGGGCAGGTACCGGTGATGTAACGGTCTGCGAGGAATGTCTTTGCCTCCTCGTCATAGTACTGCTCACTCTCCTTCTCGATGAACTTGCCCTCTTCGTAGAGCTTGCGGAAAAATGCCGAAGCATTCACCTCATGCACTTTGGACGAAGTCCTTGAATAAATGTCGAAATTGATACCAAGGCCTGAAAATGAATCCTTTATGACTTTATGATACCTGTCAACGATATCCTGAGGAGTGCATCCTTCTTTCTTTGCCTTGATGGTAATCGGCACTCCATGTTCATCTGAACCGCAGATGTAGAGCACATCTTCACCTTTCATCCTGAGATACCTCACATAGATGTCAGCCGGGACATATACTCCGGCAAGGTGTCCGATGTGCACAGGACCGTTTGCATACGGAAGTGCGCAGGTCACAAGCGTGCGGTTGAATTTTTTGTTGTTTTCCATTGGTTCTGTATTTATTTAATATTTTCTATTCATATCACCGGGCGCATGTCCTCATCCGCTCCGGGGAAAAGCACCTAAACCCTGCCAAGCTCGTTGTGGAGACGGGTTCGGGCCCTGTTGTAATCCCCTATCCGGGCAAGGATAAGCCCCTGAGCCTCGATATCATCCGCAGCCTCTGCCTCGGAAAGCTCTTCTGTGAGCTTTCTTAGCACCAGTTCCACCTTCTTGCACTGATAAGCCAACAGAGCCTTAGGCACGTATATTACGAGTCTGGTTGAAACTGCCGTGAGAGATTTTTCGTAATTGCTCACGGTAATCTGGTACTTTTCAATCAGCAAATCTCTTGCAACAGCCTCTATCTCAGGGTCTTCACTATTCAGAAGCCTTGCCTGAATCTGAGACTGTGTCAAACCCTCTTCATAAAGGGAAAAATACGCCTCATATACTTTCCTGTATGAAGAATTCACAAAATCGGCCTCGTCTTCTGCAAGGATGCCGTCAATGAAGTCAGCAACTGTACACTCCTGACCTTCCATATAATATTTGGAATCCCGGTCAAAATCCAGATTGGTGCAGCCTTCCTCCAGAATGAAGCCAAGCAAATCCTTCTCGCACGGAGCCAGATAAGGTTCCTCAATCTTCACAGGAGAATTGCTCTGAACCACGACAGGAGCCTCTGCAACAGGAGCCTCTGCAGAAATCTGCACCTCAGCCTTCTGCCTTTCCCTTTCCTTCTGCTTCTGCTCTGCAACAATCATCGTACTGCGGGACGAATTGATTCTGTCCAGAATCAGCCTCTCGTCTATATCGAACTTTTCAGCAGAAGAACGCACATACATAGCCCTGACCACGGCATCCGGAATAAGGGCTATGGTGTCTGCAATGTCATTAATAAGTTCAGCCCTTTTGAGCGGGTCACTGCCAGCTTCACCGAGCAACATCTCGGTCTTGAAGCTTATGAAATCCTGCTCATTAGCTGATATATAGTCATTTACCTGGTCCAAAGAATGCGATTTGGCAAAATCGTCAGGATCCTGTCCGTCAGGCAGCAGCACCACCTTCACGTTCATGCCCTCTTTGAGGATCAGTCCTATTCCCCTGAGGGCTGCATGGATTCCGGCACCGTCACCATCGTATATGATTGTAACATTGTCGGTAAACCTCCTGATCAGACGAATCTGCTCTGCGGTGAGCGAAGTACCGCTGGATGCCACCACATTGGTGATACCCAGCTGGTGCATGGACAGGACATCAAGATAACCCTCGACCAGGATGCACTTGTCCTTTCGTGAAATCTCGTTCTTGGCGAAATAGATTCCATACAAGGACTTGCTTTTAATATAAATCTCAGTTTCAGGAGAATTGACATACTTTGCGACAGTCTTGTCAGTGCGCAAAGTCCTGCCACCGAATGCGATTATCCTTCCGCTGGGCGAATGGATGGGGAAGATTACCCTGTCATAGAAACGGTCAACAAGCCTCCCGTCTTCATATTTGATTGACAGGCCTGTCTCAATGAGGAATTCCTCCTTGTAGCCGGCCTGCCTGGCAGCAGTCGAAAGAGCCTTCCTGTCTGACGGAGCCCATCCGAGACCGAATTTGCGGATGGTTTCATCCTCAAGTTTTCTGCTCTTGAAATAGGAATATCCAACAGAACGACCTTCTACTGAAGAAAGACTTTCGACAAAGAATTTGCCCGCAAAATCGCTGACCAGCAACAGACTCTCATTTTTCTGCTTCCTGGCTATTTCTTCCGCGCTCTCTTCCTTTTCCACCACCTCGATATGATATTTCTTCGCGAGATATTTCAAAGCCTCGACATAGGACAGGCTTTCATGTTCCATGATGAAGCCTACCGCGGTGCCGGACTTTCCGCATCCGAAACATTTGAAAATTCCCTTCGAGGGAGAGACATAGAAAGAAGGAGTCTTTTCGTTGTGGAAGGGACAGCATGCGATATAGTTGGCCCCGCGCCTTTTCAAAGTCACGAAGTCACCGACAACATCCGTAATCTGTGCGGTGTCCAATATCTTATCTACCGTCTGTCTTGGAATCATTCCCCGGTCAGCCTCCGATTAGTCAACTTTCTGATAATCAACATCTTTAATATCACCGGTTGATTTATCCTCCTGAGGTTCCGACTTCGGCTGCACACGATGTATCTCATATTCATCGATAGCCTTTTTCATCTTCCATGATGATATCAGCTCAGACAAGCCATATACCACAAGGGCAGCTCCTGCCATTATGCTGATCCAAGCCTTTGCAAACACGGGATTGAACAGAAGGAAAACACCGGCCGCGGTTACAAGCACAGGCATCAGGAATGAAAACCAGCCTACACCTAATATCCTGTTTGCGCTTGAAAGAGCAATGATCTGGAAAACTCCGAAAGCAAGCAGGATAAAGCCGATGACATAGATGAACAAATCTGCAAAGAAGGAGTTGAAAATAAAGAGTACCACACCGATCAGCAGGTTAAATACTGCATTGGTGAGAATCAAAGGTTTGGTGCTGTCTGCCTTTTTCTTGAAGCTGACTATCAGGGAAACTATTCCTGAGGCTATTACGAATATTGCAATAACCTTTACGACAGCATTCATGGCCTTGTCTCCGGCAATTATCATGAGAATTCCGAGGGCCAAGGCTACTATGGCCCTGACAGGGCCGTTGAACTTGTTGTTGTATCCAAATGTAATCATAACTGTGCGGTTTTACCAAAACTGCAAAATTATGAATTTTTTTGCTAATTTCGCGTCCGATTTTTGGGTTAGAAACGTAATTGGTTAGAAAAAAGAGATGAAATCGGACATCGAAATTGCAAGGAGCATTCCAATGCGTCCTATTGGCGAGATAGCAGCAGAGGCCGGAATACCGGCAGACAAGATTGAACCCTATGGTCATTTCATGGCTAAATTGCCTGAGAATCTGAAAGATGCAGGCAAGGCCTCCGGCCACAAGCTCATACTTGTAACGGCTATTACAGCAACCAAGGCAGGCATAGGAAAGACCACCGTTTCAGTCGGACTTGCCCTGGGTCTTAACAAAATCGGCAAGAAAGCCATCGTAGCGCTCAGGGAGCCCTCACTCGGTCCATGCTTCGGAATGAAGGGAGGAGCTGCAGGCGGTGGCTACGCGCAGGTCCTGCCCATGGAAAAAATCAACCTTCATTTCACTGGAGACTTCCATGCAGTAACCTCTGCGCACAATATGATAGCTGCCCTGCTGGACAACTACATCTACCAGCATCAGGCTGAAGGGTTCGCCCTGAAAGAAATCCTGTGGAAAAGAGTCCTTGACGTCAACGACCGTTCTCTCAGGAGCATCGTGACAGGACTTGGTCCACGCACGAACGGGCTTGTCCAGGAATCAGGTTTCGACATTACTCCGGCATCTGAAATCATGGCAATTCTTTGCCTGTCAGAAAACCTAGAGGATATGAGAAGGCGGATCGGGAACATAGTCCTTGGCTATAAATTCGACGGCACTCCATTCACAGTCAACGACCTGGGAGTAACAGGGGCCATCCTCACACTGATGATGGATGCCATCAAGCCAAATCTGGTGCAGACCACGGAAGGAACGCCTGCCATCATCCACGGCGGGCCATTCGCTAACATTGCCCATGGCTGCAACTCCGTGATAGCCACAAAGACAGCCATGACTTTCGCTGACTACACCATAACTGAGGCAGGATTCGGAGCAGATCTCGGAGCAGAGAAATTTTTCAACATCAAATGCCGCAAAAGCGGTCTGAAGCCAAGTCTGACCGTACTTGTGGCAACCCTCAACGGACTGAAAATGCATGGAGGCACACCACTTGACAAGATAAAGGAACCTGATCCGGCAGGTCTGGTAAATGGCTTTGCCAATCTTGACAGACATATCAGCAATATCAAGAGTTTCGGTCAAAGCGTGATAGTCTGCATAAACAGGTATTCCACAGACACTCCGGAAGAAATAGAGCTTCTTGAGAATCACTGCAAGGAACTTGAAGTACCTTTTGCCATCAACGATGCCTTCATGGAAGGAGGCAAAGGGGCCGTGGCACTTGCGGAATTGGTGGTCAGGACCATCGATGAGAATCCGTCAGGTCCGCTGCAGTTCACATACAGCGATTACCTCGGTCTCAAGGAGAAAATCCGCTGCGTGGCCAAAGAAATATATAGGGCAGCCAATGTATCGTTTTCTGCCACGGCATTGAGGAAACTTGAATCGGCTGAAAAATGCGGCTTCGGTCATTTCCCCGTATGCATAGCAAAGACACAATACTCATTCTCCCAGGATCCGAAGGCTTATGGTGCCCCGGAAGGATTCAACTTTGAGATCAAGGACATTGTCGTCAATGCCGGATCGGAGATGATAGTCGCAATTGCAGGAGACATTATCAGGATGCCTGGCCTTCCTCTGACCCCGCAAGCCATGCATATTGATGTCATAGATGGTAATATTGAAGGACTCAGCTGATGGGAAAACTATTTGACAATCACAATCATAGCGAGTTTTCCTTCGACGGAAGGAGAACCTCGGTGAGAAAAGCAGCCAATGAGGCTCATGATAAAGGAATGGGCGGTCTGTGCTTTACCGACCATTGCGACTTTTTTGTCCCCGACCAGAAAGCCCGGCACGAGAATCTGCTCAAAGAGGTGTTCGACGTGAAGTCACAGCAGACTGAAATAATGTCCGTGCGCAAGGATTTCCCGGATCTGGGCATTTTCAAGGGGGCGGAAATCGGCATGTACCGCGACTGCCACGAGCAAATACGGAAATTCCTGTCAGACAATGAGTTCGACCAGATAATAGCTTCGGTACACTACATAGACGACATAGATCCGTTCTATGGCGGATATTATCAGGGAAAGGACTGGAAACAGGCTTACAGCCACTATCTCGAAACCATTTACGAAGAAATGACATGGCTAGGTGACTTTGACATTATGGGTCACTATGACTATGTGGCAAGATATGCCCCCTATCCCCAGACAAGCATTTATTACAAAGATTTCAGCGACTTGTTCGACCAGATGCTCACCTACCTTGCACGGGAAGGTAAGGCATTGGAAATAAACACCAAAAGCTATCAGGACTATAACGGAAGGACGCCGGTTCTGGACAAAGACATCCTCCTGCGCTACAAGGAGCTGGGAGGAGAGATCATCAGCCTCGGGTCAGACTCGCATGATCCATACAGGGTGGGAGACAAATTCGAAGAGTATTCAGAATTCGTCAAATCATTGGGATTCAAGTATCTGGCACATTTTGAAGGCAGGAAACTCATCCAGGTGGCTATCTGATTGCCGAAACGAATCATATCATAAGACAGAGGCTGGCCCGCAAGTCCAAGGACTTGGAGCCAGCCTCTGTTATATTTCATCCGAATTAGAACGGGAGGTCGTCATCAATAGGAGAACTCATGTCATCAGCTCCCGGCAGAGGTGCTCCTGTAGGGGCTGAATAGTTTCCCGCCGATGCAGCATAGTCATGCTGGGGAGCCTGAGGCGCAGGGGCAGAGCCGAAATAACCTGCTCCGCCTGCAACTGCTCCGGCATAGTCTGCCTGAGAGTAACCACTGTTT
>JALFNZ010000114.1 GCA_022774085.1 Bacteroidales bacterium | reverse complement strand
CATGCAGTCGGATACGGTCCTCTCAAATTGCGTTCTGCTCTTGTTCCGGTCGTGTCATTTGCTTCCAACATCGTGCAATGGGTGCTCCTGGCAGGTGTAATCCTCGTGAATACAGTTCCCGGACTTCTGTGGTTCGGAATCGCACTTTTCGCAATGACTACACTTTTCAGCATCATCACGCTTCCGGTAGAGATCAACGCAAGTCAAAGGGCGGTACAGTGGCTTTCAAGTGCAGGCATAACTGACAGTGAGACAAAACCCATGGCAGTTGATGCACTTAAATGGGCAGCCTATACCTATGTCATTGCAGCCATAGGTTCCCTCGCGACTCTCTTCTATTATATAGGTATAGCAAGAAGCAGGGATTAGGTAAATTTGCCGGTTTTTGAAAAAATCCTAAAAATGCTTGCATTAGAAAAACAGATTTTCTAACTTAGCACTCGCAAACTAAAAAAGGATATGATGTTTTCAAGTAATATTTCATGGTGGTGGCACTCTTACAACTTCAGCAGTCGTAGGAGGCTTTAGCCGTGGTATTATTTTATGAAAAATACTTTAGGCCCTGCCGCGACTGCGCCAGGGCTTTTTTATTTCGTATTTATTCCAAATCAAATATTAACTTAATAAAACAACTGACATGGAAACAAAAATCCCCTACAAAATCTATCTCGAAGAAAATGAGATTCCTCAGGCATGGTATAATGTCCGCGCGGACATGAAAAACAAACCGGCTCCCCTACTCAATCCCGGTACTCTCGAGCCAATGACCCTGGACGAACTCAAAGGTGTATTCTGCGAAGAACTCTGCCGTCAGGAACTTGACAACGATACAGCTTACTTCCCTATCCCAGAAGAAATCCAGAATTTCTACAAGATGTATCGTCCTGCTCCGCTTGTAAGAGCATACTTTCTTGAGAAAGCCCTTGGGACTCCAGCAAAGATTTACTATAAGTTCGAAGGAAACAACACTTCCGGCAGCCATAAGCTCAATTCTGCAATCGCTCAGGCATATTATGCCAAGAAACAGGGACTCAAAGGTGTCACTACAGAGACCGGTGCCGGCCAGTGGGGAACGGCTCTCAGCATGGCTTGTTCTTATTTCGGACTTGACTGCCAAGTATTTATGGTAAAGTGCTCTTATGAGCAGAAGCCTTTCAGACGTGAAGTGATGCGTACCTATGGAGCAAATGTCACTCCGTCTCCAAGCATGAAGACTGAGGTCGGAAAGAAAATCCTTGCTGAATATCCGGATACCACAGGAAGCCTTGGATGTGCGATTTCCGAAGCAGTCGAGGCAGCCGTGACACAACCTGGCTATCGTTATGTCCTTGGCTCTGTTCTCAACCAGGTACTTTTGCACCAGTCAATTATCGGCCTTGAGGCAAAGGCTGCACTTGACAAATATGGAATCAAGCCTGACATCATCATCGGTTGTGCAGGTGGCGGTTCGAACCTTGGTGGGCTTATTGCTCCTTTCATGGGAGAAAAGCTTCGCGGAGAGGCTGACTACAGGATTATCGCCGTTGAGCCGGCATCATGTCCAAGTTTAACAAGAGGAAAATATGCCTATGATTTCTGCGACACAGGAGCAATCTGTCCGTTGGCAAAGATGTACACCCTTGGAAGTCAGTTCATTCCATCTGCCAACCATGCAGGAGGTCTGCGTTACCATGGAATGAGCAGCATCCTGTCACAGCTCTATGATGACGGTCTGATGGAGGCTCGTTCTGTCGAACAGACTGCGGTATTCGAGGCTGCTCAGCTTTTCGCAAGGGTTGAAGGTACCCTTCCGGCTCCGGAAAGCAGCCACGCCATAAGGGCAGCTATCGATGAGGCGCTCAAGTGCAAGGAAACAGGCGAAGAGAAGACCATCCTTTTCGGTCTTACCGGCACAGGATATTTCGATCTGAAAGCTTATGAACAGTTCAATGACAAGACTATGATCGATGTCATTCCGACTGATGAGCAGATTGCAGCCAGCCTTGCAAAACTGCCGAAGGCTGATAAATAGCAGATGTCACGGCTAAGTCCTTCGGACTTTGCCGTGACATGGCAGGATGTTCGATTGCCTCTGATTAAAATAATGTAGGATGATTGTCGTCCAGTTCTGAGAGGACCTTTTCCATAATGGCTTCCCGGAACAGGACGGCTTTCGTATTTACACGGAATTTGTCACAATATGCCCTAATGGCAGCCATTTCGCTGTCATTCAAATAGATAACTTGACGATGCTTTCTCACAAGAGATTCCTTTTGTTTCTTCAGATATTCCGGATCCACTCCGACAAGTCTTGATTTTTTCTTTGCTGCCACTGTGATAGAGATTGTTTTTCGCAAAAAATTCCCTCAAAGTTAAGAAATTATTCGAAAGTTTATGTATCTTTGCCACGATATGATAAAGATAGGTAACATATTCGTCCGACTCTAGGAGGGGCTCTCGAAGCAATTCCCTCCCAATTGCAATTGACAATCTCGGTTTGTCTTGCCGTTAGGATCCCTATCGACCCCATTCATTGGGACATTCCGCAATATAAAATCAACTTAATAAATAATTCATCTATCTCACACTCGAAAAGTGTGTTGTCGTAAAGCTATGCAAATTGATGTTTTGGTGGCTGATGAAAGCCACGCTGTCTATGCAGACGAAATCTGCGAAGAAATCTTGATTTCAGCACGTGAAAGAGGAACTGGTATCGCACGAAGGACACCTGAGTACATCACTGAGAAAATGAAAGCAGGAAAAGCCGTGATAGCTGTCGCAGAAGATGGCTCGTTTGCAGGTTTTTCCTATATCGAAACATGGGGAGGAAAACAGTATGTAGCAAATTCAGGACTCATTGTAGCGCATAAGTTCAGGGGCATCGGACTGGCGATGAGGATCAAAAAGAGGATTTTCCAGCTCTCGCAGGAGCGCTTCCCTGAAGCAAAGATTTTCAGTATCACCACAGGGGCTGCCGTCATGAAAATGAATTATGAACTTGGATTCAGACCCGTTACATTTTCAGCGCTCACTGATGATCCCGAATTCTGGAAAGGATGCCAGGGATGCAGGAATTTCCAGATTCTTGAAGCCAACAATTACAAGATGTGCCTTTGCACCGGACTGTTATATGACCCTGCAGAGCATATCACAGTTCTGAACCCTACCAAGAAAGAAAACGATACAAAAGAAGAATAATATGAGCAAGAAAGTTGTACTCGCCTTCAGCGGCGGTCTGGACACTTCGTTCTGTGTCCCTTACCTTAAGGAGAAAGGTTATGAAGTTCACACTGTGATGGTTAACACAGGTGGTTTTTCTGCAGAAGAGGAAACTGCAATTGAGCAGCGCGCCCTGACACTCGGAGCCGCATCACACAAGAATATCGACGCATCGCACACATATTACGAAAAAGGTCTCAAGTATCTGATTTTCGGAAATATACTCAAAAATGCCACCTATCCTCTCTCTGTTAGTTCAGAGAGGGTGTTCCAGGCATTGGAAGTTCTTGGCCATGTCAAGGCCCTCGGAGCTGATGCCGTAGCTCACGGAAGTACCGGAGCCGGCAACGACCAGGTACGCTTTGACATTGTGTTTGAGACACTTGCGCCACAGGTTGAAATAATCGCACCGGTCCGTGACTGCGGATTCACACGCCAGTATGAGATTGATTTCCTCAAGGATCACGGCTTCAATTTCACTTGGGAAAAATCCAAATATTCCATCAATCAGGGACTTTGGGGCACCAGCATCGGAGGTGTCGAGACTCTTTCATCGGACGGCGTACTTCCGGAAGAGGCCTACCCAACCCAGGTGACCAAAACAACTCCAGAAAAAGTTACAATCGGCTTTGAAAAAGGCGAACCTGTCTCACTGAACGGTGAGAAAATGGATCCTGTTGAGCTGATCAAGGCATTGCGCGACATCGCCGCACCTTTTGGCATCGGAAGGGACATCCACATCGGAGACACAATTATCGGAATCAAAGGCCGCGTAGGTTTCGAGGCTGCTGCACCACTTATTATCGTCAAATCTCATCATTTGCTTGAGAAACATACACTTACAAAAGGTCAGATTTATTGGAAAGACCAGATTGCAGGCTGGTATGGCCAGCAGATGCATGAGGCGATGTATCTAGATC
>JALFNZ010000100.1 GCA_022774085.1 Bacteroidales bacterium | reverse complement strand
TAAAAAATGCAGACGGAAATGCCAGAGAATTACGCCGACACTGACGGAGACATTGAGGGAATGTTTGGTACCGAACTGGGGGATTTCCAGACAAAAGTCACATTCATCGACCACATCCTGTCTCACTCCATTGACCTCATTTCCGAACACAATTGCATATTTCACCCCGGTTTGAGGAACAAATGTATCAAGCATGACCGACTGGGCGGTCTGCTCTGCCGCCACAACGACATACCCTTCTTCTTTCAGACGGCGGACAGCCTCGAGGGTGTCATCAGCATGTTCCCACTCCACACTGTTCTCCGCACCCAGGGCGGATTTGTGAATTTCCGCAGACGGAGGGACGGCACAGATTCCGCAGAGCCAAAGTTTGTCGGCCTTGAATGAATCGGCCGTGCGGAAAGCCGAGCCAACATTATGGGCACTCCTTATATTGTCGAGGACCAGAACAATGCCGGACTCTGGCAGGGACTTATACTCATCCGGGCTGACCCTCCCAAGCTCAATATTCAATAACTTCCTGTTTGTCACAATGTTACTCAGATTGTTGATAAATGTTCCGAATACAAATGTAAAGCTATTTCATAAAAAAGAAAAAAATATATACTTTTGCATTCGCGTTAAAGATAAGACACATGAAACAAGATCTTCAAATTTTCAACCTAATCAAGAAGGAAGAGGACAGGCAGACATCCGGCATTGAACTCATCGCTTCTGAAAACTATGTAAGCCGTCAAGTACTTGAAGCTCTCGGTTCCATCTGCACGAACAAATATGCAGAGGGATATCCAGGAGCAAGATACTATGGAGGATGTGAGGTGGTTGACCAGATTGAGCAACTGGCCATTGACAGGCTCTGCCAGCTTTTCGAGGCGGAGTATGCAAATGTGCAGCCACATTCCGGTGCCCAGGCCAATATGGCCGTGCTCATGGCATGCCTCAAACCAGGAGACACTTTCATGGGTCTCGACCTCGCACATGGCGGTCACCTTACCCATGGTTCACCTGTCAACATGTCCGGCATCCTTTACAATGCCGTTTCTTATGGACTTGATGAAGTCACAGGCCTGATTGACTATGACACCATGGAGAAGAGAGCCCTTGAACACAAGCCTAAGCTCATCATCGGAGGTGCATCCGCTTACTCAAGGGAGTGGGACTATGCAAGAATGAGAGAGATTGCCGACAAGATTGGAGCACTATTCATGGTGGATATGGCCCACACAGCCGGACTCATTGCCGCCGGACTTCTGAGCAACCCTGTGAAATATGCCCATATCGTAACATCCACAACCCACAAGACCCTCAGGGGCCCGCGCGGAGGTATCATCCTCATGGGCAAAGATTTCGACAATCCGTGGGGACTCACTACTCCTAAGGGCGTGGTCAAGAAGATGTCCCAGATTCTCAATTCAAGTGTTTTCCCGGGAGTACAGGGCGGACCGCTGGAGCATTGCATCGCAGCAAAGGCAGTGTCTTTCTATGAGGCCCTCCAGCCGGAGTTCAAAGAGTACCAGAAACAGGTGGTATCAAATGCCAAGGCAATGGGAGAAGCATTCACCACAAGAGGATACAAAGTAGTCTCAGGCGGAACTGACAACCATCTTCTGCTCATAGACCTCAGGACCAAATTCCCGGAGCTTACAGGAAAGGTGGCAGAAAAAGAGCTTGTCAAAGCTGACATCACCGTTAACAAGAACATGGTTCCTTTCGATTCACGTTCTCCTTTCCAGACTTCCGGTATCCGTGTTGGAACCCCTGCAATTACTTCAAGGGGATTCGTAGAGAAAGACATGGAGTCCATCGTGAGCCTCATCGACCAGGTACTTGCAAATGCTGCTTCCCATCTGGATCTGATTGCAGGCAAGACTGAGGAAGGACGCGAGCAGTATGAGGAAGTAATCACGAATGTGAAGAAACAGGTCCGTATGAGGACTAACGGAATGCCTCTCAACCGCTATTGATTGGGCTGGCAGACTAATATGAATGCGAGGGCGACGACATGTTCGCCCTCATTTTTTTGTCTGAGGCAAGGCACATATTCAAGACATCGCACAAAAATTGCATTATATGACGCAGTATTTCCACCGCTTTGCAGTTATATAGGCGGTAACTGAAAAATTATGAACATTATAAATCAGAAAATCATGAAAAGAATCTTACTGTTTGCAGCCATGGTGCTGCCCTTGTTTGCAACATCTTGCAACAAACATCTTGACCATCCGGACATTTACCCGGACTATTACAGCTTCGTCACAGCTGAAGTAAAGGACGGAGCTCTCCAGAGGTTCTATACAGATGACGGAAGAAGTCTGGTCGCGGAAAACGGATCGAACATCAAAATAGCTGACAATCAAAGGGCTGTCATATATTTCGACCTCGTGAACAAAGAAGACAAAGATAAGGAGGATGCTCTCATCAGAGTGATTGACATTGATATGGATGTAGTTGTAGCCAAAAGCGCAATCGTTGCTGACGAGAATGCTGCAAAAGCCCTGGGAGACAACGGCACAAGTGTGAACCTCAGTCCCAACAGGCCTCAGATTACAAGCAAATATTTCAACATTTACCTCGGATTCAATTCCTCAAAGCCTGAAAAACACGAATTCACGATGGCTTATATCGAATCCACCGCAAATGACACAAAAATCCTTGACCTGACAGTCTGCCATAACGATAACGGTGATTCCTCAGCAAATGAATGGTGGACATGGGTAAGTTTCCCAGTTGACGAGTTTGCTTCACTTTACGAAGGAAAGGATAAGGTGAGAATCAACATCAAGACAAGAATGAGCGGAATACAAACCATCGAACTTCCTGTTCCTACAGCTTCAAACGTCAAGAGGGCTTCATTCTTCCCAACAAACGAATAGTTATAAAAATCCCCGGACAATGACGGTCCGGGGATTTTTGTATCTGCCAAGTCTGGCATTTATGGAACTTTCTGTCAGTTGTTCAACGGGCGAATGACGAAGTTGAATTCATATTCTGCAGGAGCAACCCTATACTCTTTCCTCGGCCAGGCACCCCATGAAGTGACACAACCAAGACCAGTGTGATGCAGGTCGAAAGACAACCAGGTCTGGCCCTTGGAACGGTCATTTTCATGTGCAGAAGCCTTGAGTTCAAGAGAATGTGCATGCGGATTGCCAAGTTTGCATATATCCATCATCTCAGCACTGAATGGAAGAGCAGAGGCCGAGAATTTGACAGAAGAAGACACCTCAAGTCCCATTCCGTTGTCATCAAGCACCCTTGCCCACTTCAGGCCTGTCTTCACACCGGAATCCTGAGGGCGGACATTTCCGTAATGATACTGATCTTCAACCCTTTGCACATAGTGTCCGACCATTGCAGCGGAGCAGCGGTCAACATAGTTCTCGAAAGGACCCTTGCCAAAGAACTCCCAGTTGGAGAACTCACCCGGCATGGCAAGACGC
>JALFNZ010000098.1 GCA_022774085.1 Bacteroidales bacterium | reverse complement strand
AGCAACTACCGCTGCAAAGAACGACATTACTGCGAGAAAAGTTTTAATTTTCTTCATAAGTTGAACCTTTTGTTAAACATAAATATTGAATCTTTTGTCCGTTCCATACACTACACTGGACCGCACTATTAAACGGGCATTTTATAATGCACCGAACTGCAAAGATTAACATCTTTTTTTAAAAAAACAAATAGTTTAAGTTACTGATTTTTAGTACTGTTTAATTTTCATGCTCATTTTTTATTTCAAACTGTAAGAAAAATGCAGCAAAAACTAACGAAAGCCTTGGTTACCAGCAATGCAGGTTTATAATTATAATTTTAACAAAGATGCATGATTTTTAATCATATACCTGCTTCTGACTTTCTCCGCAACTTTTGAGGTGTTTACTCCTCCATGTTTTGGCTAACCCATATCAGTTTTGAGGTGTCATACCCTCTGATGCGTGCTTCACGGATGATCGGCTCAAGTTTCGAATCCGTTACGGCCGGGGTGCGGGACAGAATCCAGAGATATTTGTCTCCGGACCCTCCAACAAGTGCAATGCTATAATCTTCATCAATGTAAAGAATCCGATAATCGGAATAGAAGAAAAGGAAAAAGGACACGCGAAGCAGTGCCGGATTGCCGTCTGGATCAGGCAGTTTCGCCTTGCCATTGGCAACTTTTGCCTTGCCATCCTTCCATCCGGAATTGATGACATCGATTTTCCCGTCGTCGCGCATGAGATATTCTGCGACCACATTTTCCATACCCCTTTCGAAAGAATGGTCGAACCTGGCAATTTCGTACCAAGTGCCGAGATAGCGCGTCAAATCGAGGGATTTCACCGGAGCATTGTCAACGCGGGCGACACAAATGCATGAAGGCAGCTATGCCAGCACTGACATCACTGCCGAAAGAGTGATTATTCGTTTCATAGTGACCTGATTTGCGGATGTAAGAATCCTTACATCCTGATTATAAGCCACTTCTGTCAAAATCTGTGCCCGAAAGCATAAGTATAATACTTCCGAATTTTAATACAGGTATAGCCTTCTTTCATTTGTTGCAATAAATTCCTAACTTTGTAGATTGATAAAATGAAAGGAGGCCGATATGATCGATCCGAATACCGGGAAATACCGCAAGCGAATCCCCTACGGGATGATGAATTTCGAAGCTGTGCGAAGTGATGACTGCTACTATGTTGACAAGACCCGCTTCATAGAGAAGATTGAGAATGCCAACAAGTTCTTCTTCTTTATCAGACCCCGGAGGTTTGGCAAGAGCCTGACAGTCTCTATGCTCAGGTATTATTATGATGTCCTGCAGAAGGATAAATTTGAGGAATTGTTCGGCGGGCTTTGGATCGGGGAGCATCCGACTCCGGAGAGGAATTCATATCTTATTATCTATCTGAATTTTGCGGTGGTCAGCGCAGACATCAATGACTACCGGACATCGCTTGATTCATACTGTGACATCGTCTTCCAGTCATTCTGCGACCGATATTCGGGACGGCTTCCGGATGGAATGAAACAGGAAGTGGCTAAAAGATATGGCGCTGTAAATCAGTTGTCCTATATATGCGATGAATGTGTCAAAGCCAATCAGAAAATCTATCTGTTCATCGACGAGTACGACCATTTCACGAACAAGATCCTTTCCGAACCGGGATGTCTGGAGGCATATAAGTCCGAAACGCATGGTACCGGATATCTCCGGAACTTCTTTGACACAGTCAAGGCCGGGACGGATTATGCAATCCAGCGCTGCTTCGTGACCGGAGTTGCTCCGGTGACGATGGACGACCTGACGAGCGGCTTCAATATCGGGACGAACTATTCCCTCTCTCCGGAGTTCAACGAAATGACCGGTTTTACCGAGCAGGAGGTGCGAGACATGCTGACCTACTACTCAGGCGTGTCGCTGTTCAACCATAGCATTGACGAACTCATAGAGATGATGAAGCCGTGGTATGACAACTATTGCTTTGCCAAGGCCTCTTATGGGAAGACAACAATGTACAACTCTTGCATGGTTCTGTATTTCGTGGACAATTATATCCG
>JALFNZ010000080.1 GCA_022774085.1 Bacteroidales bacterium | reverse complement strand
AAGGATTAAATATCAATTTCATCTTCGAATGTGTTACCATATAGTATACTATCCAAGAACAAGCAAAATGTTAACAAGAAATTTAACTATTTTGCTCTCAGAGCACATCAAAGTTAGGAATTAATGTTTAATCTAGAAAGTACGACGGATATTTGTCAGTCGGGATGCCTTATAATTCGGCTTCGTCAAAGCTTATTTTTATTGCTCCTATTCGCCACCATGAAGGAAGCGTCACATGATATTTCCTTATACCTTCTTGGTAAAGGTAGGACTCTTCACTTATAATCTCAATACCGGTATCAGGATCCTCCAGAATCATCAACAAATTCCGTGTACAGCCTTCATAAGGTTCCCATCCGTTTCCGATGTCCATCATGGCTTCAAAGTCATAACCGGTTGCTATGAGCTCTTCTAATTCTGATATGATTCTTCCCATCTGCTTTTGTTTCTGCAAAGCTATGATAAGCACTACTTTATAAACGAATCTTTACAAGCCTTGTAAGTAACATAGTTTGGCACAACGTATATATACCTTTGCAGTGACGATATGAATCGTGTACGGATATAGAGTTGAACCTTTAAAATCAAAGTAAGATGAACACACCAACCAAAACCCAAGTCTACAACCTTGTGATTCTTGACAAGAGCGGTTCGATGGAATCGATTCGCACTGAGGCCATCAACGGCTACAACGAGACCCTCGGCAGCATCAAGGCCACCCAACTCAAGTTCCTGGATACTCAGGAACACTTCGTCTCACTCGCAGCATTCTGCGACTGCGGCATAGATATGATCTACGACATGACTCCTATCAAGGACGCTGACAAGCTTACCAAGGAGAAGTATGATCCATGCTGCTGCACTCCCCTTTTCGATGCAATCGGAAAGACAGTAAAGACCCTCAAGAAGAAGATTGCTGACGTAGAAGACGCAGCAGTCCTTGTCACCATCATCACTGACGGTTATGAGAACTCATCGAAGGAGTGGGACGGCAAGGCTGTATCGAAGCTTATCGAAGAGTGCAAGGAAGAAGGATGGATGTTCTCATTCATCGGAGCCGGTGAGGATGTCGTGAAGGTTGCTACAACTATCTCCATCACCAACACCATGGTGTGGGAGAACACTGCTGAGGGCACAAAGAAGATGTTCGATATAGAGAATGATGCTAGAGCAGAATATTGCTGCTGTCTCGAAGAGCCTAGCTATCGCACTATGTCAAGAGCCGAAAAGGTAGTTGCCAAGAAGAATCTTTCAAAGAAGTACTATGAAAAGAAGTAGCCTTCTAACAGGCAAGTTAGGTTGCCCCCTGGCTTCTACCTATTAGAGACTATAGGGAAATCACCAGAATCTGCGGGAACAATTCGCTGACTGGTGGTTTCCCATACTTCTTTGTAATACTGCCCTTTTCTTGCGTTAGGATACTCTTTATTTGCAGAAAATTAAGGGTATGAACAAGAAAGACATCAATGAATTAAAGGAGATTGTACAACAAGCGAAAAGGTTGGAAGAATTGATTAAAGAAATCGAGGGGCTACTGACAGACGAGCAGAGTAAGAATCTCTCGCATGAAGTGCCATCCGTATCTACATATACCTTAGTTAGTGTCGGGTTTATTATGAACTTGCCGGTGTGTGGCACTGAATCTTTCCTCCTTTCCAGCTCTTAAAAAATACCATCGCTTATCTCGATCTTATAAATTTTTCGTAATCGTCTGGTGTTCTAAATGGTAGCAAAGGTAGGTCATGAGGCATCCAAAAAATAATATTCACAAGGCTTGTAAAACTCTTGTCACGAATACAGAGAATGAGTACTTTTGTATAAGTCATGAGCAGAACCTATACCATATCACCGGATCCGTTTCTCGTCGTAATCAAGGACGAGGAGGGAAACGCATATAGCTGCAACCATCTGGATATGATTGAGTTGGAAGGGTATAGCGTTCATGTGCCGGGCATCTACGACTGGTATCTCTATTTCAACACATACGCTGAATGGACCAAGCACAGCATGGACAAGAGGTTCAAGGCAAAGATGTTTCACCGAAAGGGCAAGGCACTAGCAAAAATCATCCGAGCGCAGATGCACCCGGATGACATATTGTTCTATTATCGTTCTATGGATGACGATAGTGGAGTGGTGATGAAACGCAGCCGCGTCCGACAGACGGATACTCCACTTGAGAAGAAGGACGACCTACAGCTGACACTCCCACTCCACCAGATTCCTGTCTAAGGCTATACCCTTTTCTCCTCCCTGCATGCCGGTGATGTAGTAGTTCCTGGCTACATTATCATGTACCTTGAGCATGAAGGCCTTCTTAATGGCTGCACACTTCTCACAGATCGAGTTATTCAACGGATCGGTAAGGCTGGCTATACTTTCGTCCATCTTCACTGGATCATCATTGACGCTGACATGTCCATATATATTCCTTAGTTCATCAACATGATCCTGCAGATAAGTGAACTTCACGCCTTCCGGATGACGCAGGTAGAAGAGGAATACAGTCTTCGGCAGAGGACCCATCTTTATCTCCATATCATAATCCACAAGAAGGATCTTGAACTGACGGGTGATTCTGAGCCTGCTCAGCTTAACCGCCTCGTTCAGCCATGACTGTACGATCTCTGCCGGAAATCCTTGAAGGAGCAGGTCCTTTACCATCTTCTCTATCTCGGCAGCGGCCTTAGCCATTTCAGCCGAGAAAGTCTGATCAGCCTGAGGGGGCTCGTGTTGCGAAGTTACCCTGAAGCGAATCTCCGGTTCGCTCAGTTTACGGCATCTTTCTACTTGTGGCTTAGAAGGTCTGACGCTGAATCTTATATCGTCAGTCTCTTCCTTTGCCGCATCTTCATCCTGACAGGGTTCCTGCTCGATGTTATCATTAACGCTTTCATACAGTTCTCCAGAGAACTCACTCATCTTTGACCATATGATTCGCAAGCTCTTCTTTGCTTTCCGTTTAGGCTTCTCGATTGCCGCTGGTCTATCCATCTGCCATCTCAAATACCAAACAAGCTTATCCAAATTCGTTTCGGCAACATAGACATGGAAATCCCCATGCACGAAATGCACAACCATGTAATGGGTTGGATCAGCACTGAATGCAAGTTCCGACCGGATCTGAGCATTGATACTATCCACCGAGAAGGTTTCAGGCAAAGCAACGCCAGGGAAGTTATACTTCAGGACTTCCTTTGAGAGTTTAGCGATAATATCCTGAACGAACACTACGGGTGCCCTAGTAGCCGTCAGCAAGGACTTTTCTGCTGCACTGAGTTCGGGACCGATATAAATGATATTATCTGTCTTCTTGAGAAAGTTCAGACTCTTTATCTCACTTTGGATATACAGATTCGGTAGCATATGGTAAAGTTTGGATTATGATGCAAAGGTAATATGTGATTGTGCCATGACGCTGCACATTATCTATAATTGTCGGCAGCTTGCCTTAATCTTCTTGACATATTGTGGACAAGTATTCTCGGAGATAAGACCTTGACTCCTTCTCCAAAGCCCAGCAGGTCCTTTTCCAGTTCGTAGTTAAGCACCACTTCCATCTGGAATATAGCAGATCCATCCTCATTCCTCTGAACCACAAACTGACTCTTATGAAGAGGCTTCGTCTCGATATATGGTACCTGAGCCGGTGCGGCCCAGAAGCGAACTCTATGAGCCTTGTCGTTTATATTCTTGGTCACACCTATAAGGTTGTCAAAGAAAGTGTCCGGATCAACGAACTTATTCTCTTGGTATTCCTCTCCTGGTGCATTTCCCATCTCATGTATTCTGTCAAGTGCCAGATTGTATAACATTCCGGCGCCCTTCTTCCAGCCATAGACAAACCAACGGTTTCTGAACTCCTTGAGGAAGAATGGCGAGAAGATGAACTTCTGCATGTCGCGGGCCTTGAAAGACTTGTAGATTATCTTCACCGGCTTTTTGGCAAGTATTGCCTTATAGAGAGGATCGATGAACTTCAGACCCTTGAGGCTTTCATTCTTCTCCAGCAATATGACAGGTCTCCTCTTATGCCTCATGGCCGTCACATGATCCTCAAGACGTCCAAGCACGTCCTCCATACCGGAGAATGCTGAAAATCCCTCAAACTGGCGTAGCATCTCTACTGTCTCCCCCATCAGCTTCATGTCATCCTCCGTGAGCGGTGAGTTCGTTATGCTGTAGTCCGGATTCGCATAGCGGTAGTACTTGTTATCGTACACCTCTATGGGAGCGTTATAGCCGAGTTTGTCGCTTCGCATCATCTGGATATCCATCTGGACAGTCCTCTTGCTGATACCCTTGTCGATACCCTCATATTCGTAGAGGGCATCACTGCAGGCATCGATCAGATCTTCCAGAGTCCACCTACGATTGCGACGACGAAGACAGTTGTCGATGGTCTTATAGCGGATGAGTGCGTTGCGATTTACTGGCATTTTGGAGAAATTTTGATGATTTTTCACAAAAATAACGAAATATTTTTTGCTGCGCAATAAGACTGCGCACCTTGTATTTTACTTTGCACCATGAAATTACGATTGCAAGCCTTGCAAATAATTCAAAAGCTTGTAACAAAAGGTGAGATTTGCGGTAGATAATAATGACAGGTGCCGTAGGTGCAGCTTACATCGAGATTAGATACCTTGGAAATACATGGCGAGATAGGAGAGGACGAATGAGCCAATCCGAAAAATCCCTTAAGCTTCTGATGAAGTATGTATGGAACAGCCACATCGATTGTCGCCCTGTTATAATTTAGTAAAGTATAGAAGATATGACGTACAACAGCATTGCAAAAGAGAAAGAGATTATCATGAACTATGAAGGAGAGAAAGCATACAAGATTTCTTCTGAGATGGAACTGTATACTGCTGTTGTAACCTGCGCCTTGTCAGACAAGTTCTACGAATCCAAGGACAACCGCATGGAGCGCATAGCATCACTCATCCGTCAGGTAGACCCTGAGTTCGTAGCAAAGCTTGCGGTCTATACACGCACGATGATGAACCTCAGAAGCATCCCGATGTTCCTCATAGTGGAGCTCGCCAAGATTCACAATGGTGATTCGTTGGTAAAGCGTACAATTGAGAAGACCGTGCTCCGCGCTGACGAGATTATGGAGCTCCTCATGTGCTACCAGCTTCGCAACGCTGAAGGCAAGAGCATCAAGAAACTTGGCAAGCTCTCACGCCAGGTACAGGAAGGACTCAAGAGCACATTCAACCGCTTTGACGAGTACCAGTTTGCCAAGTATAACAGAGATAACCTTGAGGTAAAGCTCAAGGACGCCCTCTTCCTTGTACACCCCAAGGCAAGCTGTCCAGAGCAGCAGGCAATCTTCGACAAGATTGTATCCGGAGACCTTCAGACTCCGTATACTTGGGAGACACAGCTCTCAGAGCTTGGTCAGAAGCACTTTGCCACAAAGGAGGAGAAGGCAGAAGCCGTTAAGGCATTGTGGGAGGAACTCATCGACTCCGGAAGACTAGGATATATGGCTCTTCTTCGTAACCTCAGGAACATACTTCAGGCTAATGTATCCCCTGCTCATATCGAGAGGGTGGCCAGCCATATCTGCGACCCCGCAAAGGTGGCTAAGTCAAAGCAGCTCCCTTTCCGCTTCCTCGCGGCATATAAGGAGCTTATGGATGTGACTTCGGTTAATACCGCCATAATGCTTTCCGCACTCGAGAAGGCAGTCAGGGAGTCCGTTAACAACCTCGAGGGATTCGGAACAGATACCAGTGTGCTCGTGGCTGCTGACGTTTCCGGCTCGATGTTCACCACCATATCCCCTAAGAGCAGCGTGATGAACTACGACATCGGAATCCTCCTTTCAATGCTCCTAAAGAGCAAGTGCTCGTCTGTCATCAGCGGTATGTTCGGCGATTCGTGGAAGGTCTTGAA
>JALFNZ010000056.1 GCA_022774085.1 Bacteroidales bacterium | reverse complement strand
TTCTGGAAATCACTGATATTGCAAAGGATGCGGCTGGAAATGCTACTCCAACCTACAAATTCAACTCATATGACATTACTTTCGGTGACTTCTACTCACGCTGGAGATGTCAGCTTGGCTTGAGGCTCACATTCTAAATTTTAATACACACGACAATGAAAAATATATTTAAATCATTTTTGACATTGGCAAGTGTAGCAGCAGTCTTTGCTTCCTGTACACAGGAGGCAAAGCCGCTTGCAAGCTCCGTGTCATTGGATAAGACAGAAGTTGTCTTTGAAGGACAGAATGCTCCAGCGCAGACAGTGACTGTAAAGGCTGACGGTGATTGGTTTGCAGTGGCTCCGGAGTGGATAACACTTGAGCCTGCAGCAGGCTCGGGAGAAACCGAAGTGAAGGTCAGCGTTGCCGATAACACAGATGAGTGGAAGGAACTTGCCGGTCCAAGGTCTGCTTCTGTTTCATTCTGCTACGGAACAACGGGGATCAGCGTTCTTTCAGTACAGCAGAAAGGTGAGAATGGTCTTGATGCCAGCCGTCAGTATTCCAAGATTACAAAGGCTGACGAATTCGAGGCCGGATCTTATCTTGTGGTTTTTGACAATAATGGCGACAAATCGGCATTTGCCGTGAATAATAATTCAACTGAGGGAAATTTTCAGTATATGGGCGTTTTTGCCGTTACTGAATCAGATGGAACGATAGCAACAGAAAATGCCGTCAATGCGTTTTCTTTTGATGCCGCTGAAGGTGGATATACCATCAAGATGTCAAATGGCAGGTATTTGATGCTTAAAGATGGTAAAACTGGTTTCTACTCCACTGATGCTGTAGCAAATGCAAGCATCTGGACTGTCGAATTTGACGAAAATGGTTTTGCGACCATAAAGTCTGATAGCTTCTATATCCAGCTTTCTCTCAAATATGGTACTGCCGGCGCTTATTCTTCAGAGCAGGACAATGCTTTGATGCCAATCCTTTACAAGGATTCAAAGCCTGCAAGCGATGAGGTTCTTTCAGTGCCGGAGAAAGTCAGCGTTGCATCCAATGTCACTACAGCTACTATAGCAGTTACTTCCAACAAGACTTGGAAGGTAAGGTGCCACGATGAGTGGATTACAACGTTTACAGAGAGTGGCTCTGGTAATGGAGAAATTGTCCTGACTTTCACTGCAAACGAGAGCAAGACAGACGCCAGGGCTGCTTCCATCCAGGTAATCGGTGAAACTACCAACTTTGTTGTAGAATTTATTCAGAACAAGGTTGCCACATCTGTATCTGAAATTTCAGGCCAGCTGATCTCTACAGACAAGAATGCCCAGAGCCCGTATGCCGCTGACCTTTCAGAGGCCGGAGCTGTCGTATCCTATGTCAATGGAGGTTCGGCCTACATCGAGGACAAGACCGGTGCCATCCTTCTTTATAAGAGTAGCCACGGCTTGACTGCCGGTCAGAAGGTGGCTGGCAAAGTAAGCGGATATGGATATCTCTACAGTGCTCTGCCTGAAATCACCTCACTCGAAGGTGCTGAAATTTCAGAAGGCGGAAAAATCCCTTGCACTGAGATAACAATTGCTGACCTGCTTAAAGATTATAATTCATATTTGAGCCGCCGCGTGCTCATCAAGGGAGTTAAAGTAACTGATGCGATTGACGGGAGTGACAGGGACGGTAAGATTGAGTTTGGTGACAATTCAATAGCTGTACGTGCGCAACTTAAGACGCTCAATATGCCTCTAGGTACTTGCGACATCATCTGCTTCCCAGCTCTGTACAACAAGAACAAACAGCTCGCTTTCTGGGAGGATGCACACTGCACATACACAGAGATTGCCGGTTCCGTTTCCGTAAGTGAAGTTTCACTCAAATTAGGAGAAACGGGTAAGGTTTCCTACACTACCAATAATACCGAGGGTGCAGTAACTTATTCAATCGACAAGACTGACATTGCTACAGTTGCAGCTGATGGAACAATCACTGCCGTTGCTGAAGGCGAGGCAACCCTTACCGTCAAGGTCGCAGCTGCAGGCATCTATACCGCCGCAGAAGCCACTGCCAAGGTGACTGTTGTGGCTGCGGGCCTCCCTGAATCTCCTGCTTTTGTTAAAGTTACATCTTCTTCCGAGATTGTTGACGGGGGAACTTATTTGATTGTATATGAGGAAGGTTCATTGGCTTTTGATGGTTCATTGACAAAATTGGATGTTGCTTCAAATACTGTCTCAATCAACATAAGTGCAGGAAAGATAGGCATGTCAAGTGAAGTGGAGGATAAAACATTCACAATTGAAGAAGGAAAATATCTCAAGTCTGCAAGTGGATATTATATCGGAACTACAGCGGATAGCAATTCACTTGTCTCGAATCAGACCACCAAATATGTAAATGAGTTCAGTATTGACGCCGAAGGAAACTTCGTAGTCAAAAGTGACAAGGGAGCATATCTGAGGTACAATGCTAGTGATGGACAGACGCGCTTCCGTTACTATAAATCAGGATCATACAAAAATCAAAAAGCTATTCAGCTCTACAAATTGGCAGAATAAGCAATAGGCTAATCCTACACCGGATCAGGCAAAGGCACAGCATCCGCTTGCCTCGTTCTGAGGCAGGTTTATAAAAATACAATAACACAATAACACCTTCGCTGACCTTTCCAGGTCCGGTTTCTATTAGATGAGGTTGACTAAAAATTCGAATTTTTAGTCAACCTCATTTTTATGGACTCACGTTACGCAACCGCGAAATGTAAGTTACGAAAATGTTAAAAGGTGCCGAAAAGTGAAATACACGGCTGCATAATTATAAATTTTGCTATCTTTGCAGCGTTATTGTATTTCTATAAACCTATAAAACATTATGAAACAAACAATTAAGCGTTTGCTGTGCCTTTTGGTATCAGTGATTTTCGCGGGTGTTTCTGCTTTTGCACAGGTTACTACTTCCTCTTTGGGAGGTCGTATCGTTGACGAATCCGGTGCTCCGGTAGTCGGTGCGGCAGTCGTTGCAACCCACACCCCATCCGGAACAGTTTACGGAGTGGTTACTAATGCTGAAGGACGTTATGCAATGAACGGTATGCGTGCCGGCGGTCCTTACGAGGTGGCAATTTCTTGTTTGGGCTATCAGTCACTCACTTACACAGCTGTCAACCTTCAGCTTGCAGAGGCTGCTGCCTTGAATGCCACACTGAAGGAAGATGCCCAGATGCTTAGTGAGGCAATGGTCGTTGCTGCCCCAGCTTCAAAGTTCTCCCCGGAGAAAACAGGTGCTGCTACCAACATCTCAAGCAGCCAGATTACTTCTCTTCCTACTGTCAGCAGGAGTATTACTGACTTTACAAAGCTTTCTCCTTATGGCGGAAACGGAATGAGCTTCGCAGGTACTGACGGACGTACAGCCAACTTCACAGTCGATGGAGCAAACTTCAACAACAACTTCGGTCTGAGTGATGGCCTTCCAGGTGGTGGCAGCCCTATTTCAATCGATGCTATCGAGGAAATGCAGGTTGTAATCTCCCCTTATGACGTACGCCAGACCAACTTCATCGGAGGTGGTGTGAATGCGATTACCAAATCAGGTACCAACACCTTTAAAGGTAGCGCTTATGTATATCATAGGAATGAGAACATGCGCGGTAACACCGTAGCGGGAAATGAGATTGCAGGTGCACGTGACAAAGACCGCAACACTATCTACGGCTTTACCCTCGGCGGACCTATCATCAAGAACAAACTCTTCTTCTTCGTGAATGCCGAGTATGCCCAGACTCCTACAGTGGCAGTACGCTGGAGAGCTTCAGAGAATGGGGTCGGCGTAAATGAAAAATATCTTTCCTATGCTTCAGTAGCTGATATGGAGCTGGTAAAGAACCATGTGATGGAGAAATATGGCTATGACACAGGATCATACACAGATTTCCCTGCCAATGAGAACAACATCAAGGTTCTTGCCCGCATTGACTGGAACATCAACAAGGACAACCGTCTTGCAGTACGTTACAACTACACGAACAATACTTCTTGGAATGCTCCTAATGCATCTTCAATGGACGGTGGTACAAGGTCTCCTTATGGACGTACATCCCTTTATTCAATGTCATTCGCAAACTCTATGTACTCAATAAACAATATTGTACATACCGTTTCAGTTGACTTGAACAGTAAAATCAACGAGAACCTTTCAAACCAGTTCCTCGCAACATTCTCAAAACTTGACGATGTCCGTGGAACAAACTCTGAGGAGTTCCCATTCATCGACATTCAGGACGGAACAGGAACAAACACTCAGTATATGGCTCTCGGATATGAGCTCTTCACTTGGAACAACGCAGTTCACAACACTGTCGCAAACATCAAGGATGACCTCGTATATTATACTGGAAACCATAAGCTTACCATGGGTCTCAACTATGAGTACCAGATGGCTGACAATGCTTACATGAGAAACGGTACAGGATACTACCGTTATGCAAGCGTTGACGATTTCATCAACGGTGCAGCCCCTGAGGTAGTCTGCCTTACCTATGGTTATGACGGAAACACCAACCCTGCAGCACGTGTTCAGTTCCACAAAGCTGGTATCTATGCACAGGACGAGTGGAATGCTACTGAAAACTTCAAACTTACTTACGGTCTTCGTCTGGACGGTCTCTTCTTCGACAACAAGGACCTTATGACCAACAACGCCATCCTTGACCTCACTTATTATGACAGCAAGGGTCAGGAGCGTCACATTGATACAGGCAAATGGCCTTCAGCAAGTGTTACGGTTTCTCCACGTGTAGGTTTCATCTGGAATATCACTGAAGACAGGAGCCTGACAATGCGTGGTGGTACAGGTCTCTTCTCCGGACGTCTTCCATTGGTATTCTTCACCAATATGCCTACCAACTCAGGAATCGTACAATATCAGGCTCAGCTCAACGCCAACACAATGGTTGTTGATAAGAATGGTAAGGTGAAGCTTCCTGGTTATATAGGTAAGACATATGAAAAAGATGGAGCTCAGTATATTGATATGAGTCAGTTCGCAGGTGGTCTCGTAACTGATGCCAACAAAAAGGCAACAACTCAGGCCCTCCTTGACAAACTCATCGCCATGGGTTATCCTTCAACCATTACTCCAGAGACTGGTACTAAACCATCGTCAATCTCAGCAGTGGACCCTAAGTTCAAGATGCCTCAGGTTTGGAAGACTTCCCTCGCCCTTGACTACAAGTTCCCTACTTCATTCCCATTCTCAATCTCTGCAGAGGGAATCTACAACAAGACTGTGAACGGAGTTTCAATCTCTGACTGGTCAATGAAACCTGTCAACGGATTCGTAAGATGGAACGGAGCTGATAGCCGTCCTATCTATCCTTCAGATTTCAGAACAACTACCAAGGCCTTCGTCCTTGAGAACACCAGCAAGGGTTACGGATATTCAGCAAGCGTAAGCTTGAACATGCGTCCTATTGAGGGCCTCAGCATCATGGCTGCCTACACCCATACTGCATCTAAAGAGATTACAGGTATGCCTGGTTCAGCAGCAGAGTCTGCATTCACCTATGTTCCTACTTCCGAAGGTCCTAACAACATCAAGCTTCACAACTCACAGTCTGTTACTCCGGACCGTGTCGTAGCTTCCCTGACTCATTCAGACAAATGCGGCAACCATTTCAGCTTCATCTATGAGGCATGGAGAGGTGGATACAACTACTCATACATGCTCGCAAATGATATGAATGGTGACGGATATTCTTACGATGCAATTTACATCCCTACTGACGAGCAGGTTGCGAACAACGAGTTCCGTTTCGTATCGGAAAACGACCGTGACCGTTTTATGGATTATGTCCACAAGGACAAATACCTGAGCAAGAACCAGGGCAAATATTCTGAGGGCTACAGCGTTTACTCTCCATGGGTACACAGAGTTGACTTCGGCTACAAGCATGATTTCAAGATCAAGGCTGGCAAGTCTGTCAATACAATCCAGCTCAGCGTTGACCTCAAGAACGTTCTCAACCTCTTCAACAGCAAGTGGGGCGTGAGCAAGACCATGAACTCTGACCTCAATTCAGGACGTATCCTCAAATATGAGAAGACAGATGCAGAGGGTTATCCAGTATTCTCTACACCTAGTGCAGTCAGCGGTTCAACTCAGACATTTGCTCCAAACCCTGCAATCGGACAGTGCTGGTATGCATCAGTGGGAATAAAGTATATGTTTAACTAATAAACGTGAATTTGATTATGAAACTCAGATATTTATTCTCAATCGTACTGTCAACCGTTCTTTTGTTTGCAGGTTGCGTTAAAGAAGGTCCTACAGGATCTTATGACAATATCAAACTCTCACAGACCTATCTCTCAATTCCTGAGGAGGGTGGTTCTGTCGAGGTAACTCTCACTGCTACTGAGGCTTGGAGCTTTGTCTCAAGCAAGACATGGCCGGAAGTCATCACTGAAAAGGACGGAGAGGAGGCCAGGACTCCTTCATGGCTTTCTGCCGCTTCCGTAATGTCAGGAGAGGCTGGTGAATACAAAATCACTTTCTCTGCCGAGGCGTCTGCAAACGGTCACGAGATTGACATAGAAGTGAAGGCTGGAAGCAATACCCAGATTCTCCGTGTACGTCAGGGCTCTCTTGAGGCTTCAAGTGCAACTTGTGCCGAGATTATCGCAGGCCCGGACGGCAAGACATACAGAACAAAGGGTACTTGTACTGCCATTGCCAATACGACTTATGGCAACTGGTACCTCAAGGATGCTACCGGTGAGGTTTACATCTATGGTACTCTCGATGCAAAAGGTGCCGAGAAGAATTTCACAAGCCTTGGAATCGAGGTCGGTGACGTTGTTGAGGTTGAAGGTCCTAAGACTACTTACGGCTCAACCATAGAACTTGTAAACGTAACTGTAATCAAGATTACCAAGTCTCTTGCAAAGGTTCTCACCGAGTCTAAGACTTATCCTATTGAAGGTGGTGAGTTCGCTGTGAAGGTGGCTTACAAGGGCAGCAACTTCAACCCTTCAGTTCCTGAAGAGTACAGGGACTGGGCTTCAGTTGTTGATGTCAAGACTATCGCTGGCGTTCCTAGCAAGATTGAGACAAATCCTGCTGACACAGCTGTCGTTACCGTGAAACTCTTCCCTAATGCGGGCGGTGACCGCAAAGGCCAGATTAACTTTGCTTCAGGTTCTTCAAAGGTATTCTATGAGTTCACTCAGGAGGGTGCAATCATTGAAACAACAGCATCTGAAATCAATGCTGCTGAAGATGGAGATACTCAGTACCGCATAACTGGTTATGTTTCACAGATTGCCAACACCAAATATGGCAATCTTTATATAAAGGACCACACAGGTGAGGTTTTTGTATATGGAACAAACAATTTCTCTGATTCTGGCATTGAGGAAGGTGATATTATTACTGTAGTTGGTCCTAAGACCTCACACAATGGGGCACCTCAGATGAAGAATGTCACTGTCGAGAATAGAATCGACGTACAGGATATCGATGTGGCTTCATTCAAAGCTCTTGCCGATGATGCAGAGACCTGGTACAGGCTTAAAGGTAAGGTTATAAAGAGTACAGAGACGGGCGCCAAGTTCGATCTTGAGACTTATGGTAACTTTGGTCTTCAGGATGCAACCGGTGACGTATATGTTTACGGCGTGGTTCCAGGCTGGGGCGGTGCTTCTAAGCAGTTCGCAACTCTCGGAGTAAAAGAGGGTGATATTATCACCATCGTGGCTCACAAGGGAAGCTACAAAGGTGTGAACCAGGCTACAAGTGCATTCTACGTTTCACACGAGGCTGGTGAGACCCCTGAGGAGCCTGAGACTCCTGAGACTCCTGCTTCTAATGTGATTACCTTCACTCCTGAGCAGATGCCTGAGGCATATCCGAAAGAGGCTGCCGAGTTTACAATTGGAACTACAGTATGTGAAATTTTGAATGTTGCTTATTTTGAACAGTATTCAACAGGTATACAGATGAAGAAGGGTGGCAGCTACATCCTTACAAAGTCAAGTGTCGGCAAGATTAAATCAATCAAACTTTACAATCTTGAAGGCAAGACCTGGGACAAGGACAGGCTTACTCTTTATGTCGGAACTGATGCAAATCCTGCAACTGTGGTTGCAATAAGCAGTGCCGATGAAAACAGTTCTGTATATGAGATTACAGGAGACTATACTCACTTCAAACTTCTCAATGACTCACAGAATGCTGTCAATATGGAAAAAATCGAAATTACAGTAGAGTAATATCGAAGACTTTATATTACGGCCGTCCGGATTCCGGGCGGCCGTTTTAATTTTTCTGCAAAATCCTCCGAATCCCGTCAGAATTCGGCGCAGATGGCAAGAATCTCCTCTCCGTATTTTTTGAATTTGGCTTCACCGAAGCCTTTGATGGAAAGCAGTTCCGCCTTGGTTTTTGGTGCGAGCATGGCAATTTCCAGAAGGGTGCTCTGATGCATGATGGTATAGGCCGGGACATTGTCAGCCTTGAAACGTTCTGTACGCCATTTCATCAGACGCTCACGCAAATCCTCATTGACAGAAGGGGTTTCGCCTTCCTCCTTTTCGACCTTCCTCAGTTTTCGCTTGCCCTTGGCTGGCAATTCTGCCAGATAAGCATCTGTGCGGATTCTGTTGTATTTTTCGATGCTGAAATTCCCTTTCTGAATGGCCTCCATGGCATTACACTCGGTCTGAAGTTCCGGCAGGCACTCCTCGCAGGCCTCTTTCAAAGCTTTTTTGTTCTCCTTGTTGTCAATTTCAAGAGTGGAAATATCCTGCACAAGCACACGTGCCTGAATGAAAGTGGGCAAGAAGTAATCTACCGCCTTGCTCAGCCTCTGCTGCAGATATTCTTCCGATTCTGCACCTCTGTATCCATCCTGAATCTTGCTGAGCTGCCTGCGGAACGTCTCTCCAACCTTGGCCGCTGCATCTATTGCGGCGAGAGACACGTCGATTTTTATGATATAGTCCGGATAAACGGAACTCAGCTTCGTTCTGAATACCTTGGCCACCCATCCCATCAGGTTGCAACAGCGATCGAATGAAAATATATCCCTCAGATTATCAAAATAATAGCTCAACTGTTCACCGTTAAGCCTTGCCCGTATCTCCTCGAACTGAGGGATGTCCCTGTTGAACCGGGCAATATTCGCATCAGAATAAATGACCGAAGGACTGATCGGCTCATCAAGCGAAATACCCTCCATACTGCGGCAACGGGACAGGGCGACATAGACCTGGCCGAAGGCAAAGGCGGCACCGGCATTTATGATAACCTTGTCAAAGGTCAGACCCTGGCTTTTGTGTATGGTGATGGCCCAGGCAATCCTTAGTGGCAGTTGCCTGAACACTCCGGCTGTGTCCTGACGTATTTCCCCCGAATCCTTGTCAAGCGAATATTGCAAATTCGGCCATTCAGCCTGTTCGACGACAATTTCCTGGCCTTCCGGATCTACAACCGTTACAATTCCCTGATTGTCAATACTCTGCACAGTGCCAATCTTTCCGTTGTAATACTGTCCTTGTGCATCATTCCGCACGAACATCACCTGGGCACCGACCTTTAAAGTCAGGGTTTTCTCCACAGGATACAGGTTTTCCGGGAAATCTCCTTCAATCTCAGCCTCCCACTCGAAGGCTTTAGTGCCGAGCTCCTGAAGCTTTGCCGTATTTATCCGGTCTGCCTGGCTGTTGTGGGTGGTGAGACGGATGACATCACCGCACTGGCTTTCGTCAAATGCCCTTACCCTACGGTTCAATTCATTGAGAATATTCTGGCTTATCCGGTTCTCCCGGATGGAATTTAGGATATTCAGAAAATTCAGGTCCTTCTGGCGGTGTACCTTGCTTAGTTCAATGGTGATATATGGCACTTTTTGCAGTGCCTTTGAATAGAAGAAATATGGGGAAGGATAGACTCGTGATATGTATTCCCGTTCATTTTCCTTCACAACGGGGGAGAGTTGGTTGGCATCGCCGATCATCAGGAGTTGCACTCCGCCGAAGGGTTTGTCGTTTCGGCGGTACCTTCTCAGGGACATATCGACGGCATCAAGCAGGTCTGCCCTTACCATTGATATTTCGTCTATGATAAGAAGATCCAGAGTACGGATCATCTTGATGCGGTTTTTTCGCAAACCGCTTTTTTGAGGCATCTGATATTCGGTAATAAGTTCCTTTACCTCAGGAAGATATGGGCAGAGAGGAAGTTGGAAGAAAGAATGGATGGTGACTCCTCCGGCATTGATTGCTGCGACTCCCGTGGGCGCCAGGATGACGAAGCGCTTGGATGTGGTACCTGTGATATATTTGAGGAATGTTGTTTTACCCGTGCCTGCTTTCCCGGTAAGGAAGATTGACAATCCCGTCTCATTTACATATCTCTCCGCTGTTTCAAAAATCAAATCTTTCTCTATTTCCATGTCAATTCCCACATTTTTTCCAAAGTTATTATATTTTATTGTGAAATGTGGTTTATTTATGATAAATTTACCGTTTAATTCCGATAAAAATAAAAACAATAGGTTTGCAATTGCTTTCGGGGCTTTATGTGAACCGATAATGAGTGTCAAGGTCGGGAATAATTAATTTAATATCGTCAATAAAATGAAAATCAAACATTTGTTATTTTATGTTCTGGCAGCATTTATTATGCTCGCATGTGAACAGCCACAAGGTAATCTTGGCTTGCCGAAGATTGAACTCAGTACCCAGGATATGACTTTTG
>JALFNZ010000041.1 GCA_022774085.1 Bacteroidales bacterium | reverse complement strand
GCCTGTTCGCAAGGCAGCTTGAGCAAGGAGGAGAGCAGAATCATCAACGGGCAGGGAGAGGTGATGAGGGTGCTCACAATCAACTCTCCGGAAGACCTGGAAGTGCTCAGACATCCGTGTTACGAACTGAGCGACAAGGAGTTGAGAAGCAAAGACTTCGAGACTCTCGCCCGAAAGATGGTTGCCACTGTCACTTCTCCGGAGCAGGATGGCGTTGGAATAGCAGGTCCGCAAGTGGGTATTTCGAGACGTGTTATCGCAGTACAGCGCTTTGACAAGGAAGGAGAACCTTTCGAAGTGTATCCGAACGTCAGGATCATCGCCTGCCGCGGGGAGAAAGTACCCGGACCAGAAGGCTGTCTAAGCGTCCCGGACTGCAGGGGCACGGTCTCACGCTACCGTGATATCGATATATCCTACACTTCCCTACCGGAGCTGAAGGACTGCACTGAAACCGTATGCGGCTTCACCGCAGTCATCTTCCAGCACGAGTGCGACCATCTGGACGGAGTACTCTACACCGACTACCTCGACTGAGCGGAGAGAATCAGAACACAACGGTCCTAAGGATAACAACTTCATAAAGTTTATCTTACGGTTACATTCGTCACGCCACTGACAAATCCAATTGATATTGGAATCTGTTGTTCTCATCAAGTGTCCCCCAATGTTTGTAGGAATACCGCTTCTGACCATCTTCTCCGACCGTGAAAACCTTGGTCGAAGCGTACCTGTGTTTGCCCAATGTATGAACTCTCACCTTATACTGAGTGTCTTTATTTACCGGTCTTCCGAGTGTCATTTGGGTATAGGAGTTTGAAAAACTCAAATTACTTGGTATTCCAGAGGGGTTCGGTTTCCCAGTTTGATGGGAAGCCCATTGCTTTGATGTCGGCTGATGGGTAATCTTTCAGGAGTTGCTTCAGGCGGGTTGTGAATGAACTGTTCGGATTGATTGTCAGGAGTATGTATCTGATGATGCAGAGGATGTAATAGACTTTGTCGTTCTGAACTCTTGTGTTGATGAATCCGTGTGCTGTTCGCTTGGGAAATCCTCCTGTCACTCGCAAGGTCTTGTTCCAGAGCCTGCTGTGGTGGGCGCATATGTTTCTTACATATACGAAACTGTGGATCCAGGATTCAAGGACGGTGTCTGCTACCCCGAAGTGGTTTGCAATGTTACGCTTTGTTCTGCCGCCGTTAAGATGCTTGAACAGAAGAGATAGTGTTCCAAAAGAGGAAACTTCCATTGTCATCCAACTTGGCGGGAACTGGTTGCTGTATGTCTTTTTGAAATATAGTATCTGGTCGTCATCCGAGCGTTTCAGTTCGGCTTCGATGCCTGACAGTATTCCGGAGTGTTTCGCTTTATTTGCAAAGAGAGACTTGTCCGTGAACCAGTATGGTGAATATGTATGAGAGAGTTCCTGAGAGATTATTGTTCTCAGGGATATCTCTATCTTTTCCAGTTCGGCACAGATGAGCTTTCTTAGGGCAGAGTCAAACTTGTAGAGGGTATAGGCATCCTCGAATGTTGCTCCGCTTTTGAACGTGCCTGTCTGTTTATTCTGAAGAAGTGGCAAAAGGTAACTCTTGAATCGAAAGTAACTGATATGGTCGAGCAGATGGGATGCTTTTGTTTCATCCTTGAATGTAAGTCCTCTGCTTTTGAGCAGTTTGATTATGGCTCCAGTGGTAAGCGGAGCATCATTATAGAGCATCTTTGCCATAGTGTATAAAATAAAAAGTCCACCCTGAGCGCGCTGTTCTGATGGGAAGCGGGGTGAACATGTTGGTGCAAAGATATGAAAATTATCATTACAAAGACAAACTTCTCTTGAAAAATCTGCATTTATAATTAGGGACACAAGGATTGACATCGGTCTTGTTGCAGGTGGCTATGAAGGAGTAGATCATGGCAGCGCGATATGCAGCGTCGTGATTGTGGCAGTAGCCATAGTTGTTCAGGCCGACCTTCAATGGGCGTATGACCTCCTCGATATCGTTATCCAAACTTCGGGATTACCATATTGAGCGCTTCTGGAGGACCATCAAGCGGGAATACATATACTTGAACCCGGAGGATAACGTGGCCGCTTTGCGGTGCGGAATCACAGGCTTCATTGACTATTATAACAACCGGCGCTGCCACCAGGGAATCGGGCACAAGATCTCGGCCCAGGTCTATGCGACGGTCGCATAGTAAGGAAAGATATGGCATTATCAAAAAGAATCACTACCTTCGTAACACCGTTCTGGACGCAGAGCCCCACCTATCGAGAGGGCTCTGCTCCGAGGAGAGATTGACTTAACAAGGGCTTAACCCTGTCCAGCAAAGGGTACCACTATACTAGGTGTTATTTGGAAGAGCTCAGTAAAATGCGAGGTTGCGCCTTGGACAGCTGCCGAATATAAGTATATGATTCCGCTGATTGTAAATGACAAATGGCTTCTTCTTGCAGCATGGCCAACTATTATACCCGACATCAAGAAGACATATCCTCAAATACTGTTAGCATGCCTGAAGGATTCTCTGACCATATCAAAGAAATGCCTACGATGATAACTGGAGATTTCAACTGCCATATCGGTCAAGGTAGAGTAAGCAAGCAGACTGGAACCTTCGAACAATGCATTGACTACATGCAAGGACTTGGGTTGCGAAGTGATTATCATAGATGAACACGAGAAGAATTTGGAAAAGAAAGTTCTTACACTTACCACCATCAATTTAAGGAAGATATGCCTTTCTTCATTGATTTTACGTTCACTAATATTCCGCTGTTTGCCTATATGATAGGAAGTTGGGAAAGAAATATAAGTGACCATAGTCCTCAGATAATTGTAATTTAGACACATGAGAATGGATAGTTTGAATAA
>JALFNZ010000012.1 GCA_022774085.1 Bacteroidales bacterium | reverse complement strand
TTGGCCCGGACAGCATCATTCACTGACCTCATGATGTAGGCATAGGCTCTTTCTATATCTCCGTCCTCATAGAGCATCCCGGCAAGTTCAATCAGGGAAAGATATTCATATTTCGGAACCATGAGGTCGTATCTTGCGCTTTTGGCAAGATAAATCTTTGCTTTGTCCCTGTCTCCTGTTCTCTTATAGGCAGTGCCGATGCTATAACATAGGATTCCTTTGTCAATGAGGCTTATGTCTTCCTTTTTCTCCCATTCCAGAAGCAATTCCAACGCTTCATAGTTCTTATTCTGCCCGACCAGAAGATTAGCTCCTACGAATGCAGTCGCAATGTCCGTGCTGTCAAGTTCTTCAACCATGCGGTGCATGTACCAGTCACGCTTAATCTCCATTTCCTCTATCAGATATGGATCGTTGCTTCTGTCGATAATATTGGAATATACCGTATTGAGCAACGAATTCCTTCTTTTGCGCAATTCCTTGCCCATCTTGACAGTATCAATCTGTGAAACGATTTCAAGGGCCTCCTGATACATTCCCGATGTGACATATCTGTCAGCCATATCAAAATTTGCATCAAGAATCAGGTCGTTCCTTTCCATTTCCATCGCCAAGTCAAGCTTCTTGTGGGCGTAGAAAATGGCTGAATCTACGTCATACTGGAAATATTCGTTGAAAATGTCATTCAAGGTATAGTACAAGACCTCCCCTCCGGCTGATGAATCGATACCGGATTTCAGTTTTGCAATTCTCTGATTCTTGGCATCCTCAATCGACTGTTTCTGGCTGATGACAGTGTCCAGTGCGCGGATAGCTTCAATGACTTCCGGATTCTGCGCGGAGCAACCGGCCAGAAGGATTGAAGCCGCTATGGAGAATATCAATCTCTTCATGTGGTATCATTTACGCATGAATAGATGTGGACTCAGAATATCCTTATTATGTATGATGCATTGAAGTCTTCTCCGGGAGCCAGGGTGTTGATCCAGTCGCGGTCCTTGAATTCACCGGTGTATCCGGCTCTGTCGCAGCGGCCGAACCACGGCTCTATGCAGATGAACGGAGCATTCTTGCGGGGAGGTGACCACAGACCAGTGACCGGAGCATCGAAGGTAAGTTCAAGCCATTTGCTTTTGTCCGGTTTATGTAGTGTCACTCTTTTCAACTGACTGTTCTGAAGCATAATAGTGTCTATTACGTCGAAAGTGTCGGAGGCAAGAGGATAGAGGCCGTTCTGCGGCACTTCGAGAGGATGCAAGGTCTCTGCATCAACGCAACCTTTTTCAACAATCCTGATGCATTCCAGCCCTTCACTGCGGTCGAATGAGAAGAATCCGCGCTCCTTTTTGTCGGCGCAGTAGTCAGGATAATTGAATGCCGGATGGGCTCCAATCTGGAAATACATTTGTTTGTCTGAAGTGTTCCTTACCTTCCAGATTACACGTATCTCATTGTTTTTCAATTCGTATCCAATCTCAAGCCTGAATGACCAAGGATATTTTTCCAAGGTCAGTGGATTTGAATCAAGACGGTATGCAAGGTGGTCAAGACCTTTGTCGATGAGTTCAAAGTCCATGTCACGGGCAAAACCGTGCTGCCCAAGGGCGTATTGTTTGCCGTCAACCATATATTTACCATCCCAAACGCTGCCCACGATAGGGAAGAGAACAGGCGAGTGCCTTTTCCAGAAAGCCGGATCAGCCTGCCACAGGTATTCCACTCCGTTCTTGTTAATACTGGTCAGTTCAGCACCATGGTTATCCACTGAAATTGACAGGATATCATTCTTAAGTGTCTGCATAGTATTGTTAGTTTAAGGTTATAATCGGGTAATTTAAATGGCTCAGAAACTGAAAACAGCCATTATCGGATAGTGGTCTGAAATATATGGAATGCCTTCATATTCCTTGTCAAGAACCTGAAATTTAAGACATTTCTCAAATCCTGAATAGTAGATATAATCTATGAGCATAGGGCAATTCTCAACAGGACCGTCCCAGGTAGGGGCGGAATCGGAGTTGCCATATTTGCCGAAGCCGTTGAATGAGCCTTTTTCATCACTTTCGATGGCTCCTTCACGTGCGCTTGTCATCACCTTGTTCAGTTCGACGAGGTTCTCACTTGAAGGCGGGATATTGAAGTCACCAGTCAGTATCATAGGGGCTTTCTTTGGATTCATCTTTGCTATCTCGTTGACTACCAGCGCAAGACCATTCTTGCGTGCCTCTCCGCTGACATGATCGAGGTGAGTGTTGACATAGAAAAATTCCTTGCCTGATGCCAGATGTGTGAATTTGGTCCAGGTTGCTGTCCTGCGGCAGGCTGCTCCCCAGCCGAAGGATGGTACATCTGGAGTCTCGCTGAGCCAATAAGTACCCCAGTCAAGAAGAGTGACACGGGTTGTGTCGTAGAAAATGGTCATCCTTTCACCTTTTGCGATACCGTCATCCCTTCCTACTCCTACGTTCTTGTACTTTGGAAGATTCTCCGAGAGGTATCTTACCTGCCTTCCGAGAGCTTCTTGAAGACCGAATATTTCAGGGTCCTGTTCCTGAAGCATTGCGATGCTTGCAGGTCTGCGGAATTCCCAAGAATTGTCGCCGTCATCTGCCGCACCGTACCTGATGTTGTAGGAAATGACCTTAAGCGTGGAGTCCTCATTGCCTGAGCATGATACCGAACTAGCAAGCAGTACGGTCAGCGATGCCGCTACAATAAAGAATGACAATAACTTTTTCATATCAATGCGTTTTTTTTGTTTTTTCTTTACATTCCTACAAAGGTAGTAAAAATTTGTGTTGTCGCTGTATTCTTGACAATTAACTTGTTTTGGCAATAAGACAAAATTTGCTACTTTTGCGCCCTGAAATCAACGCACTTAACAAAATGGGAGGAATTTTTGGCACTATCGCGAAGGAAAATCCTTGCGTAACTGATTTGTTCTACGGAACTGACTACCATTCACATCTTGGCACACGTCGTGCCGGCATGGCAACCTACAGCACAACAGAGGGCTTCTTCAGAAGCATTCACAGCCTTGAATCCAATTATTTCCGCTCACGATTCGAGGCAGAACTTCCAAAATTCAAGGGAAATTCCGGAATCGGTGTCATCAGCGATACTGATGCCCAGCCTCTGCTGATGAAATCCCACCTCGGACGATTCGCCATTGTCACTGTTGCGAAGCTGAACAACATGGAGGAAATATCGGACCATCTTCTTCAGATGAACATGCCCCTGAGCGAGTTCAGTAGCGGAAAAATCAACCAGACCGAGTTGATATCCCTTCTGATTATCCAGGGAAAGGATTTTGTCAGCGGCATAGAGAATGTCCATGACACGGTGAAAGGTTCGTGCACGATGCTGCTTCTGACAGAGGATGGATTAATCGCAGCTAGGGATGCATGGGGCAGGACTCCGCTTGTGATAGGAAAAAAGGACGGAGCTTATGCAGTGGCGAGTGAGACTACGTCGTTCTCCAATCTTGGATATGAAATAGTCTATTATATCGGTCCCGGAGAGATTGTCAAGATAACTGCTGACGGCTATCATACCATAAGACCGGCAAACAAACAGATGCAGATTTGTTCGTTCCTTTGGATTTATTATGGATTCCCGACCAGCTTCTACGAAGGGAAGAATGTTGAGGATATGAGATATGAAACCGGCCGTATCATGGGAAGGGAGGATAAGACAGAGGTTGACTATGCCAGCGGTATCCCTGACAGCGGCATTGGCATGGCCATAGGATATGCCGAAGGACACGGGGTTCCATATAACAGGGGAATCTGCAAATATACTCCTACCTGGCCTCGTTCATTCATGCCTGTGAATCAGGAAATGCGCAATCTTGTGGCAAAGATGAAACTTATCCCGAACTCTGCCATACTGAAGGACAAACGTGTGCTTTTCTGTGACGACAGCATTGTCCGGGGCACTCAGCTCAAGGACAGCACCAAGCTCCTCCACGAACTTGGCGCCAAGGAAGTTCATATGAGGATAGCATGTCCTCCGCTTATCTATGCCTGTCCTTTCGTCAATTTCTCTGCAAGCAAGAGCGAACTTGAACTCATCACCCGCCGTATAATAAAGGATTTCGAAGGTGACAATCCGAAGAATGTTGAGGCATATTCAAAGACCGGCTCACCTGAATATAATAGAATGGTGGCGGAAATCGCTCGTCGCCTGAACCTTGACTCATTGAAATTCAGCACAATAGAATCAATCGTAGAGGCAATCGGCCTGCCTAAATGCCAAATCTGCACCCATTGCTTCGACGGCTCATCCTTCCACAGCCTCAATCCGCAGAAATAATAGCAAGGTTTGCACGAGAGGTCCCCATCGACAGAATGATGTAATGCAAGAGGCCGACCCAGAAGGGTCGGCCTCATAAAATTTAGGTGGAACCATAAGCCGGTTTCTGTTTTAATCTGTCATTTATCTTCGCAACCTACCCCCCGGGAAGAAGCGGGCAGCCTCCTGCACTGCCTTTCGGCTGGTGCTTCCCGGTATATTTGGTCTTGCAGGCCCCGGGGCCGTACCCATCGTATGTCGCCACACGACGTCGTGAGCTCTTGCCTCACGTTTTCACCCTTACCCTTTCGGGCGGTAATTTTCTGTTACGGCTTCCAAAAGATTGCTCCCATCAGCGCTTTCCGCTGCGGGGTGCCGTTTCCTGTCCGGACTTTCCTCTATATGTAGGCCGGGGCCGCCATATAGCGACAGAAGCGTCCCACCTATTTTTTATATCCTAACTCTCGTTCACGTTTGTCATTGCGAGCATTGACCCTGGCAACCTCCTTCTCGAGAGCCGGAGTAATGTCAACACACTTCTTATGACACTGCATCGACTTGGAATACATCCTGCCCACACAGAAATTGCTGTGCTCACAAGCGCTGCAATGATGCTTGTCAGCCTTCATCTTATTTACGAAGTCAGTATCTTCCAGCACGGCACGGCCCATCTGCAGAAGAGGGAATCCTTCTTCCATGACCTTGTCAGCATCTGCACGGCTTGTGACACCGCCTACATAGATGAAAGGAAAATCAGGCATTGCAGCCTGGAACTTCTTTGCATCCTCAAGGAAGAACAGATGCTTGAAAGGAACTGTCGGCGCTACAATCTTGCCACCAAGAAGGACACCGGCCTTGAGCCACCACTGCTTCCATGGAAAATAGTGGACTATGGTCTTTACCGGGAACTCACCCCTCATGACATACATAGGCTGTCTGCTAACAAAACCACCGGAAAGAGTAATCGCCTCAATACCAAGATTTCTCAATTCCTTGGCCACCTCAATGAGCTCGTCAGTCTCCTGACCGCCCTTGAAACCATCCCTGGTGTTGAGCTTGGCAGTCAGCGCAATCTTGCCTTTTCCTGCCTTCACGACCTCGCTG
This sequence comes from Bacteroidales bacterium, assembly GCA_022774085.1. Classification (GTDB taxonomy): domain Bacteria; phylum Bacteroidota; class Bacteroidia; order Bacteroidales; family UBA932; genus Cryptobacteroides. The sequence goes on along the minus strand of JALFNZ010000012.1, from coordinate 4,689 downwards.
ATGCACATCCTCATGAACCTCATCCTGTTCTCAAGACTTCCTCCGAACTCATCCTTGCGGCGGTTTGTATATGGAGAAAGGAACTGGGAGATAAGATAACCATGGCCTGCATGAACCTCCACGGCATCGAAACCAGCCTCAATGCAGAGCTTTGTAGCCTCACCGAAAGACTTCGCAACAAACTCAATGTCTTCCCTAGTCATCTTTCTGTAGAAAGTAGGCGAGTAGAGATTGAATCCGTTGATGGCTCCGATTGGAGTACAGTGGCATGTGCTTCTGTGGGTCATATTTCCGCAATGGCCCAGCTGGATGCTTGCCTTGGCACCCTCGGCATGGATGGCATCAGTGAGTTTCTTCAACTCAGGAACCACTTCCGGACGAAGCCAAAGCTGACTGTCAAATGAAATTCCGCTTTCACAAACAGCAGCATAGGCAACGGTGGTCATACCTATTCCGCCCCTTGCAACGGCCGTGTGGTAATCAAAAAGTTCCTGTGTCGGCTTGTTGTTCTTACACATCGCTTCGAATGCTGCAGAACGTATTGTCCTGTTCCTCAGGGTAACAGGGCCAAGCTGATAAGGTGTAAATAATTCGTTCATATATACATTCCTCTTTTACCAAATAAATGGAATAAGGTTCTTTTTGTGGAGAGCCTTGTATTCCTCACCAAATTCCTGTTCATATTTCTTAGTGAGCGATTTCGCTCTCGGACCAAGGTTCGCGAACGTCCAGATTGCGAATAGAAGTCCTGCAGGAGACCAGGTCAGTATTGCATAACCCACCCATTCTGTAAGCTCACCGAAATAATTGGCAGAAGTAACATATTTGTATAATCCTTTGCGCGGAATATAATGTTTTGTATCTCCGGGCTTGCGCAAGTGCCTGATAATGTGGTCGGACTGCATGTTGATGAACATACCAGTAAAGAAAACTGCCAGTCCGATCAGGAACTGAGGGCTTGTAAGCCAATCAGCCCCGTACATTCCTTCCGGAGCCTCCCTATAAAGCCAACCGCCTATGAGATAGGCATTTATAGTGTTGAACACCATGCCCATAAGCATAACGGCAATAGGCATGCGGCCGTTCCCCCTCAAAAGAAGCGGAAAGATGAAAGATCTCTGGAAATAGTGCAGGAGGAAAAGACCTGCCATAATATAAAGGACAGTCTTGTCGTTGCCTGTATCTGCTCCGGAAATAGCGAAGCTCAAGGTATAATATAGTAGAAAGAAGAAAGCAGGACACTCCATAAGCACCCATGCAGTCTTATTGCTGATTTTCGGGCCCCAGTTAGATGTCGAAAGGTAGCCATAGCCAGCATTAAGGAAGAATAAAGCTATGAATACAATCAAAGCCATCACGGCCATTGAGGATAGTATTATATAATAGGTGTTCATTTTATATTTTTTCAAAGAAAACGCCTGCAAAGGTAATAAAGATTTTTTCAAATCAGATTTTTTACATACTTTTGTGCCCCTGTTAACGAACTTTTTCATCATATGGACACAAAATATGTATTCGTTTCAGGTGGAGTTGCCTCCTCATTAGGCAAAGGAATTATCTCCGCATCATTGGCAAAACTTCTTCAGGCCAGAGGCTTGAGAGTTACAATCCAAAAATTCGATCCCTACATCAACATCGACCCCGGTACGCTCAATCCCTATGAGCACGGCGAATGTTACGTCACTGAAGACGGTGCCGAGACTGACCTTGATCTCGGACACTATGAGCGCTTCCTCGGAGTACACACTTCAAAAGCGAACAACGTCACTACAGGCAAAATCTACCACACTGTCATCAGCAAGGAGCGCGAAGGCGCATACCTCGGAAAAACCGTCCAGATTGTTCCCCACATCACAGACGAAATCAAAAGAAGGATGCTCTTGCTCGGGAAAACCGGCAAATACGACATCATCATCACTGAAATCGGCGGAACCGTCGGCGATATGGAATCACAGCCTTTCGTCGAAGCGGTAAGACAGCTCAGATGGGAACTCCCTGAAGACGACTGTATGACCATCCACCTCACCCTCGTTCCGTATTTGAGCGCAGCCAAGGAATTGAAAACCAAGCCGACACAGCACTCTGTACAACAACTCCAGAGATGGGGAGTGCAGCCTGACATAGTAGTGTGCAGGACTGAACATGAGCTCTCGCCGGAACTCCGCAGGAAGATGGCATTGTTCTGCAACGTAAAGCCAGGTCATGTTATCCAGTCGATGGATGCACCTTCAATCTATCAGGTCCCCCTGAACATGAAAGCCGAGAAGCTCGATGAACTTGTGCTCGCACATTTCGGAATCAAGGATGCTCCCGAGCCGGAGCTCAGCCGCTGGAATGCTTTTCTTGACAAACTTGCACACCCTAAGACTACAGTCGATATAGCACTGGTAGGAAAATATGTGGAACTTCAGGATGCATACAAATCTATTCTGGAATCCTTCGTTCATGCCGGTGCCGCCAATGAATGCAAGGTAAATGTACACAGTATACACAGCGAATTCATTGATGATGAGAATGTTGCAGAAAAACTCTCGGGAATGGACGGAGTCCTTGTCGCACCAGGATTCGGTGAAAGGGGGCTTGAAGGCAAGATCAGGGCAATCAAATATGCCAGGGAAAACGGGCTTCCATTCTTCGGAATATGCCTGGGAATGCAGATGTGCGTAGTTGAGTTTGCCCGCAATGTGCTGGGACTGTCTGACGCAATCTCCACTGAAGTTAATCCTGCCACTTCCAACCCAGTGATAGACCTGATGGAAGATCAGAAGAGCACGACCATCAAGGGCGGCACGATGAGGCTGGGAGCATATGAATGCCGTCTTGAAGAAGGTTCACTCGCATACAGGATATATGGAAGCCAGACCATATCTGAACGTCATCGCCACAGATACGAATTCAACAACCGTTATCTTGAGGCCATCGAGGCTGCCGGAATGAAGGCTACCGGCAAGAATCCCGACACCGCCCTCGTGGAGATAGTGGAGATTCCTGAACATCCTTTCTTCATCGGTGTACAGTTCCATCCTGAGCTCAAGAGCACCCCTGAACATCCACAGCCGATATTCACTGCATTTGTGCGTGCGGCCTTGGAACATAAGGATAATAAATAATTGATTATGAATATTTTGAAATCTGTTTCACTCATTGCTTTATCTTTGCTGGCAGTCGTTTCATGCGCTTGCTCAGAGCCCGTGGTCTATGATGTAGAGGTTGTCGCTGAATACCCTCATGACACGCAGTCATATACCCAGGGGCTGTTCTTCGATGACGGAAAATTGTACGAAAGCACAGGTCTGAAGGGCAAATCAACCTTCAGGTGCGTTGACCTGACAACCGGCAAGGCTTTGAAAAGGATGGATTTCGACAAGAAATATTTTCTGGAGGGATCTGTCATGTTTGACGGAAACCTCTATATTCTGACATGGGAGAGCCGCGTCGCATTTGTTTACGATGCGGCCACTCTCGAATATAAGAACACATGGAAATATCCCCGTGAGGGCTGGGGACTGACCACCGACGGGAAAAGACTGATTGCATCTGACGGATCGGCCTATCTATATTTCATGGATGACAAGTTTGCACAAAAGGAAAAGATTCAGGTGACTTTCAACGGACGTCCTGTCAGATATCTCAATGAACTTGAATATATTGATGGTAAGATTTGGGCAAATGTATATACATCCGACGAAATTGTCATCATCAATCCGAAAAATGGTGAAGTTGAGGGAATCATCAATTGCAGAGGCCTTCTTCCCGACCAGCTCCGCACAAGTGACACTGATGTACTGAACGGCATCGCATATAATCCAAAGGATGGAAAAATCTACCTGACGGGCAAGAATTGGCCGAGGATGTATGAAATCCGCCTGAAAAAACGTAAGTAGATAATTTAAGTTTTGCTTCATCGAAATTATTTGCTATCTTCGCCTGCTGAACACTCGGGGGTGCCCTTCGGAGTCCTGCAGGATTGCGCATGTGGCTGAGATTATACCCATTGACCTGAAGCAGATAATGCTGCCGTAGGAAATGAGTCGCATATTTGAAAAGTACCCGGGTAATGGCATGGTGCCGTTATCCGTTTTTTCATTCTCAGAATTCCCCCGTTTAAAATGTTTAATTTAAGTTTCGCATTTAGCGAAACTACCATATTTAGAGACCTTTAGGTCGACAGTAAGTCCCTTCTCCGGGGGAAGGGATTTAGGGATAGGTCCTCGTAGAAAGGGAAATGTGCGGTGGGAAGAAGTTTCGCAAGCGGCACAACCCTCAGGATCATAATAAGTTATAACTTGCGAAACTTGAGTGTTTAATAATGGTAATTTCTATCAACGGGAAGCCGACAGAGACATCGGCCTCCAATCTTGCTGAATTGGCAAGTGAACTTTCCCTTCCACAGGCGGGAGTGGCTATCGCATTGAATGCCAAGATGGTACAGCGTGCCAATTGGGAAAATACCCCATTGGTTGAAGAAGCAGAGATAATAATCATCAAAGCTGCCTGTGGAGGTTGAAATCCCTATGCTTCAGTTTATTACACATTTCAATGACCGCTGGTCATATCTGGATTCGGTGAGGCTTGCCCTTGAGGGAGGCTGCCGTTGGGTTCAACTGCGAATGAAGGATGCAACTCCTCAGCAGATTCGCCCTGTGGCTATTCAGGCCATGCAGATGTGCAGGGATGCCGGAAGATCGG
>JALFNZ010000007.1 GCA_022774085.1 Bacteroidales bacterium | reverse complement strand
TGTAAGATGCTTTTTAAGCACACGGTCAAGTTTATAGTCGTGGCAGAAGCAGACTGTCGGGTCTGCCTGAAGTTTCATACCCTTGTGGAAACGGTTCAAATATACTCCCGCAATCTTGGGATATTCAAAATCCTTGAGAGTCTCGCCACTGACGATGGAAGCCATCACAGAAACCTGCATTGGAGTAAGTTTCTGAACAGCAGCCTTTTGTAGTCTTTCTTCAGTCCAGAAGGCATCGTATTCCTTCTTAAAACGGTCAAAGATCTGCTGTATGGACGCTGTCCAATACATCTGATAGGTATCTGGCAGAATCATCGCAAAGACATTTTCCGGAGTAAAGCCATAAGGAGCAAGGAAAGCCGAGTCGCAAAGGGCCGCTGCCACGCTTGCCGAATCGACCATCATCTGCGCTGCAATCTTCCTTGCAACCGCCCCCTTGGTGCGCATCGTACCCGAGAGGGTAAGATTCTGGGGAGTCTGCCATCCAAAGACGAGCATCCGTGCCACATAAATGCTTGTGAATTCAGGTTTTATCACATACTTTCCCGGCTTAAGCGAAGCCTCGGCATCGACCTCCCTGAAAGTCCTTTCAAGGCTCTGACGGCTCAGGGCGCCGGCACCTGACATCAGGGAATCAAGGACCTCAGCCACACCCATTTCCTGAGGGACATAGAGGACATAGTCCGATGTGAACGACGGACGTTTATTGTCTATGTACCAGCGGACGGCAAAGAACCCGGCCAAACCGCCGATGACGACCGACAAAACCGCCACGCTCCAAAGTATGATTTTCTTGTTTTTCATGTCTATTTCCTCAATTTAATCACATCACCTTCGCGAAGGATAGGATTGCCCTGGATGTTGTTGAGCTTGCGTATTGACTTGAGGCTGACAGCAAACCTCTGGGAAATGTCCCTGAGATTCTCCCCGCCTTCGCAGACATATTTGTCCAGCCCCCTGGCAGTCTGCTTCTTCTTTGCCTGAAGATAGACGACAGTCCCGGGAGCAAGCGGCTGAGACTCTGACAAATCATTGATTTTCAATACTTCACGAGGGAATAGATTATATTGTTTTGCAATTGATTCATAAGTCTCACCCTCAACGGAATAGACAAACGGGACGCCGTTGAGAGAGAACGTCTCACGCGAGAGGTTGAAGCGCAGGACCTCGACTTTCTCCTTAGTGACAGGCTGGGCCTGCTCCATCTGCAAAGGAGATTCCGGGATTGCCTGATCCGATTCAGTCTCCTTCGAATGCTTTCCCGAAGGCTTCCTATGATGTTTCCCCTTTTGTTTCTTTTTCACGACCTTCTCCTCTTCCTGGACATCCTGAACAACATCCCCGGCCCATGAACGCTTCTTCTTGTCGTACTCATAAAGTCTATAATCCTCAATCAGCTTGATAAGTTTCTTCGGATAGGCAGGGTCTGTTGCATAACCAGCCTTCTTAAGTCCATAGGCCCAACCCTTGTAATCGGTGGTTCTCAGGTCAAAGAGAAACTTATATCTGTCACGATAGCGCAGGAAGTCGGAATGATCGACAAAGGATTCATCAGCAGTCTTGTAAACCCTGAAACACTCGCCCCTTGCATCATCGTCCTGATACATTCTGGCCCCCTTCCAAGTGTTGTGACATTTAATGCCGAAATGGTTGTTGCCCTTGGTTGCAAGACGAGACTCGCCACAACTTGACTCCAGCAGTCCCTGGGCAAGGGTGATGCTGGCAGGAACGCCGCTGCGGTACATTTCCCTCACTGCTGTCGGTGCATATTTCTCAATATATTTCTCCTGCGGAGATTTAGGGGCTCCGGCCATCGTCACAGTGGCGAGCAGGGTCGCCATCAAAAGAGTTATAAAGTATCGCATATTTTCAATCCACAAAATCACAAATATAGGAATTTTCAAAAACAAGTTTGCCTCAAAGGAAAAACTATTTTATTATATCCAGTTCAAACCTGTCTCCGTCATGAGCAAGGGCGGCATTAGGGAAGATGGGACGGATCTGATCAAGGAAGAAGCTCACATCAGGGAAACGGGAAGAATAGTGGCCGACAATCAGGCGGCCCGCCCCAGCTTTCTGAGCACATTCAGCCGCCTGAAGAGTCGTTGAATGGAAGGTTTTCTCTGCCATTTCCGACATTTCTGAAGGGAAGGTCGCCTCATGATAAAGCAAAGTAACTCCCCTCACCCATTCCGCGAGCTCAGGGAAAGGCGCCGTATCACTGCAATATGCATAACTACGAGGTACGAATGGTCTGTATGTGACATCCTGATTCCTTATCACCAGCGGTCTGTCAGTACCGGAACGCGGGACAAAGCCGTTTTCCACCGAAGCAGCCGTGTCACTTCCCGCCGGTCGGATGATATCCTCACCTCGCTTCAGAGCACCTATCTCACCAAGAGTAAAGCGGAATTTTGCAATTGCTTCCTTGCTTACATTCAAAGGAGGGACTTTCTCCCTGAAAAGAAAGCCATAAGTCTCTATTCTATGTCTGAGAGGGAAAGACAGGACTTCCATGACTTTGTTCTCATAAATAATCTCGGGAGCCTTCATCTCCAAAGGCACAAAATTTATCTCGAACTTGATTCCCTCACCGAAATATGACAGGAAAAACTTCAGTATAGGTCCGAAGGCCTTCGGACCATAAATAGAGAGTCCGGCACTACGCCCGAGCATCCCCATGGTTGAAAGAAGCCCGAAAATTCCGAAGACATGGTCACCGTGAATATGAGACAGACAGACATGCTCAATCTTCAGGAATGAAATACCCGCCTTGCGAAGACGCATCTGAGTCCCCTCACCGCAGTCTATCAAGAATAAGCGCCCATGTACGTCAAGTACCTGGGCGCTTGGATTTCTTTCTGTCGTAGGCAGAGCAGAAGCTGTGCCCAATACATTAAGAGTGAAGTTCATTGACTATTTACCCTTTTCAAGCTGGCTCTTGAGAGCTGCGAGAGCGTCAATGTCACCGAGAGTGGTCTTCTCAATGTTTGAGTTGATCTTCTTGACAGCCTTCTTGGTGTTGTCAACCTCAGCAGCAGCTTTCTCAGCCTTTGCTTCAGCATAAGTCTTCAGATGAGAAAGAGTAATCTTCTTGGCGCTGCGTTTGAGCTCCACAACCTTGAATGCAAGAGTTTCACCTGCTACCGGCATTGAACCATCCTCTTTAACGAGGTCCTTTGCAAAGCAGAAAGCATCAACATCCGCATCGATATCAACTACAGCACCTTTCTCATTGACTGAAGCAATCTTTGCCTCAACAACTGTTCCGACACTGTACTTAGCCTCGATCTCATCCCATGGGTTAGGAAGGAGCTGCTTGTGGCCAAGGCTGAGCTTGTGGTTCTCCTCATCGAAGTCAAGGATAACGACATCAATCTTGTCACCTGCAGCTACAAGCTCTGACGGATGTTTGATCTTGCTCCATGACAGGTCGCTGATGTGGATAAGGCCTTCGATGCCCTCCTCAAGTTCAGCAAACACGCCGAAGTTTGTGATATTGCGTACAGTAGCAGTGTGCTTCGATCCGATAGGATATTTCTCGCGGATGTTCTCCCAAGGATTTGCAACGAGCTGTTTCAGACCGAGAGACATCTTCTTCTCCTCTCTGTCAAGGGTAAGGATCTGAGCCTCAACCTCGTCACCGACCTTAAGGAAGTCAGAAGCGATGCGGAGTCTTGGAGACCATGACATCTCTGAAACATGGATAAGTCCCTCAACACCTGGCTCAATCTCAACGAATGCACCGTAGTCAGCGATGAGAACGACTTTACCTTTAACCTTGTCACCAACCTTAAGGTTTGGATCAAGAGCATCCCAAGGATGTACGGTAAGCTGTTTCAAGCCAAGAGCGATTCTCTTCTTTGACTCATCGAAGTCGAGGATCACGACATTGATCTTCTGGTCGAGAGATACGACCTCCTCCGGATGGTTGATCCTGCCCCATGAAAGGTCTGTGATATGGATGAGACCGTCAACACCGCCAAGGTCAACGAATACGCCATAACCTGTGATGTTCTTGACAGTTCCCTCAAGAACCTGACCTTTCTCAAGCTTGCCGATGATCTCGCTCTTCTGCTGCTCAAGCTCAGCCTCGATAAGAGCTTTGTGGGATACGACAACGTTGCGGAACTCCTGATTGATCTTGACAATCTTGAAATCCATTGTCGTGTCAACATACTGATCGTAGTCGCGGATAGGTTTGATATCGATCTGCGAACCAGGGAGGAATGCCTCGATTCCGAATACATCGACGATCATACCGCCTTTTGTACGGGTCTTGACATAACCCTTTACAATCTCGTCTGCTGCAAATGCTGCATTTACCATATCCCAAGAACGGAGCTGACGTGCCTTCTTGTGTGAAAGGATGAGCTGACCTTTCTTATCTTCAGTGCTTTCAACGAACACCTCGACCTTGTCTCCTACTTTGAGATCCGGATTGTAACGGAACTCAGGAGCCATGATGACACCTTCGCTCTTGTAACCGATGTTAACGATCACCTCTCTCTTGCTGATTGCTGTAACGACGCCTTCAACAACCTCACCTTCAACGACTTTTGAAAGAGTCTGGCTGTATTTCTCGTCAATGTCCTTGATGTCTTCTCCATAGACATCCTCGCTTTCGAAAGCATCCCAGTCGAACTTGTCAGGATCTACTGAAGCATTCAGCGGAGCTTTCTTGGTTTCTTCTACGACAACTGGAGTCTCCTCTGCTGCCGCTACTGTTTTGTTTTCTTCCATTGTAAAAATTAATTGAAACAAACTAGTGGGTTGAACATTATACTTTATGCCTGCTGACCTCCCGGTCAGAAAAGCGCGCAAAATTACTCATAATTTTCTGATTTACAAATTTTTTGTTGAAAGATTCCATGGCTTCCGCCGCTCGCCTGCAATGACACAGGGAGCGGGGTTCCCTCAACAAGGGAAGGCGAGATCTGTCAAAACCCTAATCGATGGTCGAAGAATGTTTAAGAGCCTGCTGGAGAGCATCGTCAACGGGCAGGTAGAATCTGTAAAAGGCCTCATCATCCAGCTTGGAATAGCGCCCGACAAGCGCCTTGACCTGAGGCATCATGTAAGCCCTTGACTCCTTCCACTCCTTTTCCCCGGCACGCAATCCTTCCTTTGCATAGGCATAGTCCAGAAACTGCTTTTCCAAGGAAACCGAATCCATCCATCTGTCCAGTTCGCTGAAATCCGAGATATCCGCAAGCGACGACCTGTATTTGTCAAACATTGCACTTGCAAAACGCATCTGCACAGCCTTCTTGTTGCAATTTATGTAGAATTTTGTAGCCTTTGTCGTATCCATCGGGACAAACAGATCCGGGATGATACCTCCACCGCCATAGACCCGTCTGCCCTTGACAGTGAAATAGACCTGGGTCGTGTCAACTTTCATACTGTCTGCCGAAGTCATCTCTCCATGAGCATATCTCTCATATATGTCGTATGCATAATCCTTTGCATAGGGTTTCTGGATACATCTTCCAGATGGAGTATAGAACCTTGATACCGTGAGCCTTATACCAGAGCCATCAGTGAAGTTCAAAGGCTCCTGCACAAGTCCCTTTCCGAAAGACCTCCTGCCGACAACGACTCCCCGGTCGTTATCCTGGATTGCCCCGGAGAAGATCTCGCTTGAAGAGGCCGAACTCTCATCAATCAGGACCGACAGTTCCACATCTTTCAGATGTCCCCTTCCGTCAGCGTCAAATTCCTGTCTCGGTCTGTGAAGCCCTTCCATGTACACGATCTTATCACCCTTTTCCAGAAATTCGTTGGAAAGCTGAAGAGCCTGGTCAAAATACCCGCCGGTATTTCCACGCAGGTCAAACAACAGCCTTGTCATGCCCTGCTGCAGGAGTTTCTCCGTTGCCTGTCTGAACTCCTTGTACGTTGTCCGTGTAAATTTGGAAAGCTTGATATATCCTGTATGATTGTCAATCATGAAGGCAGCATCGATGCAGTTCACAGGAATCTTGTCACGGGTAATGTCAAATGGGATTTCCTCCCCGCCTCTGTCAACCACAATCTTCACCTTGGTTCCTGACGGGCCCTTCATAAGCCTGACCATACTGTCCTGCGGGGTTTTCTTTCCAGCAATAGTCCTCTGGTCCACCCTTATGATGCGGTCACCCTGCATCAGGCCTGCCTTTTCAGATGGGCCTCCGGGAATCACACTCAAGACTATCGCCGTATCATTGGGGACATTGAACTGTATGCCGATCCCTTCAAAATTGCCGGCGAGTTCCGTCTCCGATTCGGTAAGTTCGACAGGAGGAAGATAGACCGAATGCGGATCCAGCTGCGCAAGGGCAGCGGTTACGGCTGCATCGGTCATGCCCTTCATATCAATCGTATCGACATAATTCTTCTGGACTTCCTGAAGGATGAGGTTCAACTTCCTCCAACGGTTGTAATCTCCGTCAAATTTACCTTGTGGATTAAATAATTTCTGGATTGTCAATGTACCAAGCACTCCCAGGACAAGGCCCAGGAGCGCAATGACAATTGTTTCGTTAATTCTTTTCATATCGACCGTTAAACTTTCTCAACCTCTATACCTGCCTTCCTGAGCAAATCAATTCCGTCGGTTATCCTGTATTCATCACGATAAACCACCCTCCGGATTCCTGCCTGGATGATCAGTTTGGCACACTCCATACACGGCGAAGCTGTGACATAGAGAGTTGCACCCAGGCTGCTGTTGCCTGACTTTGCAACTTTCGTGATAGCATTTGCCTCAGCATGGAGCACATAAGGTTTGGTCACACCTGACTCATCTTCACAGATATTCTCAAACCCCGACGGGGTACCATTGTACCCGTCGGAAATTATCATCCTGTCCTTGACAATTATGGCACCGACCTGACGCCTCTTGCAGTAGGAATTGCGGGCCCAGATAGCGGCCATGTCGAGATAGCTCTTGTCGAATTTTTCCATATTTAGCTTCTCTGATAAAGATAACGTTTGATACTCTTCTTCGGAGTTCTTTCGAAATCCTCGGACATAACCTCTATCTTCTTGAGTTTCGCATAGTTAGGAAGTTCCTTATTTATATCGGACAAAGCAGCGTCAAAGTGCTTGACCATGGCATCCTGATCCATTCCGTCAGTCTCTCCCTGGCGGAAATCAGGATAAATCAAGGCTGTGAGACCTCCATTGTCCTCGATAACCAGAGAATCCACGACATAAGGCTGACTGTTGAGCACGGTCTCGATCTCCTCAGGATAGATATTCTGGCCTGACGGACCAAGGATCATACATTTTGAACGTCCTTTAAGGAATAGGCTTCCATCACTGTCAATTACTCCCATATCACCTGTACGGAACCATCCGTCCTTTGTAAAGACAGCCGAAGTTGCTTCCTCGTTCTTATAGTAGCCAAGGAATACATTGGCACCTTTTACAAGCACCTCACCCGGAACGTTCTGTGGATCGGCAGATTCAATCCTGATCTCAAGATTCGGAGCAACCTTTCCGCAAGAGTAGAGTTTCTCATCCTTCCAGTCATCATAAGTGATGATAGGGGCACACTCTGTCATGCCATAACCGACGGTGAACGGGAAACCGATCTGTTTGAAGAACGCCTCTACCTCCTTGTTGAATGCTGCACCACCGATGATGACTTCCTCGAACTGGCCTCCGAAAGCATTCACCAACTCTGTGCGTATCTTGTTCATTACGACCTGATTGAGAACCGGAAGCTTCATAAGGAAACGTATGCCTTCCTTCTCCAGGACAGGTTTCACCTTGCTCTTGTAGATTTTCTCTATGACCAGAGGCACTGCAATCACGATGTATGGCTTCACCTCGGCGAGAGCCTGCATGATGATCTTCGGGCTCGGCACCCTTGACAAGAAGTGTACGTGAGCGCCGACGCTCAGTTCATAGAGCACCTCGAACATGAGGCCGTACATGTGGGCACAAGGAAGCATGGAAACCACGCTCTTTGTATTGTCGAGCAGAGGAAGGACTTTCCTTGCAAACACTATGTTAGACCAGATTGCCCTATAAGGAATCATGACGCCCTTGGAGAATCCGGAAGTACCTGATGTATAGTTGATTATAGCAAGTTCATCAGCTGAATCCTCGTAATAATTGAGGGACTCAGGACCGAAAGATTCGGGATATTTACGTCCGAAGAGCTCATTCAGATGCTCTCTGGCAGAGGTTATCTTCTCTTCTGCGGAATAGAGCAACTTGAAGGTATTTACCTGAATGACAGCATGGAGGAAAGGCATTTCCGTTTCCGTAAGGCCTTCCCAAACGACATCATCGACAAACAGGATCTTCGCTTCGGAATGATTTACGAGATGATGGATATTTCCAGGTTTGAATTCATGAAGAAGAGGGACAGGAACGGCGCCGTAAGTGAGGGCAGAGATGAAGGATACAGCCCAGTTTGCCTGGTTTCTTGAACAGATTGCAACCTTGTCGCCTTTCTGAAGACCGCATTCCTCAAACATGATGTGCATTTTCTCGATTCTGCGGGCAACGTCCCTGTAGTGAAGGGTTACGCCCTGATAGTTTGAGAGTGCGGGGCGGTCCCAATTCTTTTTGAAGGACTCTTCAAAAAGCTTATTTACTGATGTAAATTCCATAAATATTTAAGTTAAAGTACTATAGTTCTTGTCTTTCCATCATAGCAGTCGAACTCAATTTCCCCAGAATCCAGGACCCTGACCTCCGTGTCCGGACGGAGCATCTTGCTTTCCTGCCCGGTAGTGAGAGGTTCACCACCCTCGAAAGGATAGATGAGAGTTCTGATGGATGTCCTCACAACCCAGAAAGAGCGGTCCCCGACTTTCACCCTCTCTGGAAGCGACTTCACCGTCTCGGGAGCATGGATTCCTTTCCAAGAAGATGGCTTACGTCCCTTGAGGTCGTACATTTCTATTGTATTGTCCTTGTGAAGGACCATTATGTTATATTTCCTTATTCCATTGAAATCATATGCAGCCGGACCGAGAAGAATATCCTTTCCCAATTCCACAGGAAAGCCTTTTACAAAACGTCCAAGCCTGTCTATCAAATATATACGACTTCCTGCACCAAATAGAATCTGCAATTTTCCATTGGCATAATAGTCAATGGTACCCGCAGTTCCACATAATTTTCCATCAAATGGGATACCCCACAAACCCTTGCCGCCTTCCTCCTTCAGACAAAGATAGAGATTATCCTGCTGATAGAAAAGATTCATCTTTCCTGTACCTGAATTCTTCACCCGGAAAGGTCCCTTTGGGATAATCACCGTCGTATCCCTCTCATACACAGGAGCTTTCGCTTTGCGAAGCTTCATTTTTCTCAGCTCAACACGGAAAGCAGCCCTATCCTTCCCGGCTCCATAATTCAAGCTCACAGGGCAAAAGTCACATTCCTTTTCGTAAGTCTTGAAGAAATCCAGAAGATTTGGCGTGAACAGCGCCTTTGCAAACGTCTCAGACGCTCCCGGACAAAGATAGCACGAAAGCGCTGTCTGTTTTGTTGAAATGAAACTGTCCTTTCCAGCATCTGCAAGATATTCACCCAATGGATACTCGAGAGCCTTGCCTGTCACATATTCTTCGACTGCGGTCCGGCTGCCCGAGATCACCCAGCCATCCTTATATGTAAAATACCCTTCATCGTCAATGGAGAAAATATTCCCGAACACACTTGCAAGGAGATCGGGATAGGCAAAGGACAGGACACCGGGACCTTCATCCTTGATCTTGTCAATCTTGTTGCCTTTGAACAGCAAATCCTTGTCCAAGTCACCAACCCTCATTAGATTCCCTCTCTGAAGTTTGCTTGAAACCAGGAATTATGCAGTTGCAAGTTCCTGAACCTTAAGTTCTTCAAGAATTCTTCCGGGGCAATACCCACAGACCTCTCAAGGCTCTTCTGCGCTGCCTTGTATGACTGCAGCCTTTGCCTGGAGTCGAGGTAGGACATATAGCTATCAATATATGACCGGATGTCAGAGACAGGGATAGAGACGGCCGAAAATGTGTATGAAGGGAGAATTTCAGGATACCGGAGAGATCCATATTCATTTGATGAAAGGACTTTTGCGAAAGCAAAGGCATCGTTCTGTGATATGGTGGTGGCTGTCAATGATATGCCACCTTCGCTGATGCTGTCGATCCCGGCAACTGTCCATTTTGCAAATGAAGAAGCAAAACTGCCAAGGGAAGAAGAAGGGGCCTTGAGCAAACTTGTCAGCAGACGGGAAGACTGGTCATTGCAGATAAAGAGGACATCGGAAGATGAAGTGGAAGATGCGGCCTCAGCAAAGTCGTGAAGGTCAAGGATTGATACATTCTTTTCTATATGCCTGCGGGCTGAGCGAAGAATTACCTCAGAAGGGGATGCAATCACGATGCTTCGGGAATTCAGTCCACTGGAGCGTGGAGCAATGGCCGAACAGTTCAGAAACTCGCATGCCATACCGGCTTCCTTTGCCTTTGCCACAAACTCACCTGCTTTTTTGGACATCTGTTCAGAAGCCTTGCCGGCATCAAGGACATACAGTGGGACAAGCTTCCCGGAAAAATGCAAGGATACGGCCATCCTGCAGTCAAACTCGCCAAAGGGAGTCAGGCTACGGGCATCCGAAGCATCCGACAGGCACAACAGAGCCACGGCATCCGAGGGCACAGCAGGGAGCAGCATATAACGGGATTCCTCAGCAATATCTGAACTCCTTGCATTACCTGCCCCATAATTCGAATAAAGCAGCGCAACAGCAATGGCAATCAAGCCGACCATTGCGGCCAGCACTGACAGGAGCAATATTACCGTCTTCCGGTTCATCAATTTGCCTGTTTGCAAAAAGAGAGAAACAATCAGTCCTCTACTGCAATCGCTTCAATCTCAATCCCCACTCCCATGGGAAGGGCAGCAACCTGAAAACAAGCTCTCGCGGGTTTGTCTGCCGTAAAATACTCCGCATACACAGCATTGACTGCTTTAAAATCTGCGATATCTGCAAGAAGTACAGTCGTCTTGACGACATTCTCATAACCCAAACCGGCAGCCTTGAGGATTGCTCCGATATTCTTCAGGGACTGATGTGCCTGGGCAGCAATGTCGGACGGAACTGTTCCATCTGCAGGATTCACGGGAATCTGGCCTGAAATATAAAGCGTCCCGTTTACAAGAATAGCCTGGGAATATGGCCCTACCGCCTTTGGCGCATCTGCTGTAGCAATTACTTTTTTCATGTTAGTATCTGATTCCAGTTTAACAAGTTAAATGTCTATGGTCCCGAGAATTGCTCGGTTTGCAAAGCTTCTGTCCACCGCGCAGCCTCGGCAAGGCTGCAAAATTAACAAAAGGCCGACCTAAAGCAGGTCGGCACTTTTGTAGCCCCGAGCAGAATCGAACTGCTATCTAAAGTTTAGGAAACTTCCATTCTATCCGTTGAACTACAGGGCCATTAGAGTGTCACCTCTCACCGGAAAACTGATTACTCAGCCTTCTTCTCGATGATCTGACGGCCTCTGTAGTAGCCGCACTCTGGACATACTCTGTGGTACATGATAGTTGCACCACAATTTGAACATGTAGCGAGGGTAGGAACTACCGCAACGTCATGTGTTCTTCTTTTGTCACGTCTCTGTTTGGAGACTTTGTGTTTCGGATGTGCCATTGTTCTATATTTTTAATTATTTGATTCGTAAAAATTTATCTGCCTTACAAAAGCCCTTTCAATGCAGCAAAAGGATTGTCGCCTTCAGCATCTCCAGAGACTTCCCCAACCTGGCCGACACCCATGAACCTCACAGTTTCAGGGTTGCATTCACCGTCCTTATGAACCCTCTGCATTGGAAGGGACAGACACACGTAATCATATACTATCTGTCCTAGATTCAGTTCGGAATCATCGGCGGCAAGACTTATCAGCTCACGACCACTCTCCTCTGACTCTCCACTCTCACCGAACCTTACTTTGACGGCAATGCTGACATCAACCGGCATAACCAAATCCTCAAGGCATCTGTCACACTCAACGGTCACACTCCCCCTCACCTCACAATCAACCAGCACATTCCTGCCTGATTTCTGCACTATGGCGGCTATATCAAGATCAGCATCGAATATCTCTGAATTCTCAAAAGACTCAAAGAACTCCTTTGAAGCATGCCATGAAAATCTGCTTTCTCCGGCAGCTAATCCATTTAGAGGTATTTCAAGTTTAACGTCCATCATGACCTATAAATAGATTTTGAGCCCGCAAAGGTATAGAAAACTTTCCAAACTTTCAAATTTTTTGGATTCCAAATTGATTTTTATCTTATAAATGGTACGAACCAATTATTCCTCAGCATTCTGACCTCTGCGCTTACGCTCGATTTCATCAAGAATTATCTTCCTGAGTCTCATAGACTTAGGAGTAACCTCAACGAGCTCGTCCTCCTGAATATATTCCAAAGCTTCCTCGAGTGAGAAAACAATAGGAGGAGGAAGCATGACCTTGTCGTCACTGCCTGAAGCACGCATATTGGTCAGCTTCTTGGTCTTGCAGATATTGATATTGAGGTCTCTTTCACGGGTATGCTCTCCAACAACCTGTCCTGCATAGATTTCCACACCAGGTTCGATGAAGAAACGTCCCCTGTCCTGAAGCTTGTCCATCGAGTAAGCTACAGACAGACCTGTTTCAAGTGAAACGAGAGAACCGTTGGTCCTGCGCTCAATCTCACCCTTGTATGGTTCATAGCCCTTGAAACGGTGAGCAACGATTGCTTCACCCTGGGTTGCTGTCAGAAGGTTGCTCCTCAATCCCATGAGGCCGCGGGCAGGAATATCAAATTCAAGATGTGTCCTGTCACCTCGATTCTCCATCTGAATCAGGGCTCCCTTGCGGCGGGTTGACATCTCTATGGCCTTCCCGACAAACTCTTCAGGCACCTCAATGGTCAGGTTTTCGATAGGCTCGCACCTCTGGCCGTTGATGGTTTTATCCAACACCTTAGGCTGTCCTACCTGAAGCTCGAAGCCTTCACGGCGCATAGTTTCGATAAGGACTGACAAATGGAGCACTCCCCTTCCGTATACTATGAATGAATCTGCGTTCGGGCCCGGTTTCACCCTCAGGGCAAGGTTCTTCTCAAGCTCTTTTTCCAGACGGTCTTTAAGGTGACGTGATGTCACGAACTTTCCTTCACGTCCGAAGAATGGAGAGTTGTTGATGCAGAAGAGCATGCTCATGGTCGGCTCATCCACCTCAATAGGAGGCAAGGCTTCTGGATTCTCAAAATCAGCTACAGTGTCGCCGATTTCAAAGCCTTCAAGTCCTACAACTGCACATATATCACCACATTCGACAGTATCGACCTTTGTCTTTCCGAGGCCGTCGAACACCATCAGGTCCTTGATTCTCTGCTTCTCCTGAATATCGTATCTCTTGCAGAGAGTTATGTTCATTCCAGCTGTGAGCGTTCCTCTTGTAACCCTTCCGATGGCAATCCTGCCCACATATGGAGAATATTCCAAAGAAGAAATCAGCATCTGCGGGGTGCCCTCGTTCTTCTGCGGAGCAGGTATCACTTCAAGAATGGTATCGAGAAGGGCGGTGATGTCATTGGTCGGCTGTTTCCAGTCATAGGACATCCATCCCTGCTTGGCACTTCCGTAAACGGTCTTGAAATCAAGCTGATCCTCTGTGGCACCGAGAGAGAACATAAGGTCGAAAACCTCTTCCTGCACTTCATCAGGACGGCAGTTCAACTTGTCAACCTTATTGATTACCACAACCGGTTTCTTGCCCATCTCGATGGCTTTCTGAAGCACGAAACGAGTCTGAGGCATACAGCCCTCAAAGGCATCCACCAGCAGCAGAACACCGTCAGCCATATTGAGCACACGCTCCACCTCACCACCGAAATCGCTATGGCCCGGAGTGTCTATCACATTGATTTTTACACCTTTATAATTAACCGATACATTCTTGGCCAGAATTGTGATACCCCTCTCTCTTTCGAGATCGTTGTTGTCAAGGATCAGTTCTCCCAACTTCTCCTGCTCGCGCGCCTGACGCGCCTGATATATCATCCTGTCCACCAGGGTTGTCTTACCGTGGTCAACATGGGCGATAATCGCAATGTTTCTGATGTCCTGCATATTGATAACGTCTAAATTGGGCCGACTCCGGCCGTTTCATAAAAAAAGCCTGCAAAAATATACAATAATCTTATTTCATGAATCTTTTTTTGCAATTTTATTATCTTACCCTCAGTTTTCGTCCAATCTTCAATGTTGTAGTCGGCGTGATTCCGTTGAGCTTGCACAAAGCATTGACAGTTGTGCCGTTATTGATTGCAATTCTTCCCAGAGTATCTCCTGAACGCACTATGTGCCACTTCATTGCGGCCTTCTCGGCATCTTCCTTCTTGTCATCCTCCTCGTTCTTGAACTCATCTTCAAAATCCTGCTCATAATTGCTGTATGGACTGAAATATTTCTTTTTCAGCACAAAGAGCCTCTGACGCAGATCACCGGTCTTGAAGTCTATGAGCCACTGAGGGTCGAAGGCAAAACCCTGATATCTTGTCTCAAAATGAAGATGAGGCCCGGTCGAACGACCAGTCGAGCCTCCCAGACCTATGATATCACCGGCATTCACCCAGTCACCGACCTCCACATTCCTTTTGGAAAGATGGCCGTAGAATGTTTCCAGACCGTTTTCATGCCTTATCACGATGAGATTTCCATATCCGCCCAGATATTTTGAAATCCTGACCTTTCCGTTAAAGGTGGCATAAACCGGATCGCCGGTCTTGAGCGGTATGTCAACACCCTGATGGCGTCTTCCTCTGCGGATTCCGAACTTGCCCCTGTAATATACATCCCCCTGGTAAGGGCAATGGTACTGGCTCAGGCTGTCAACAAGCCAGATTGACCAGGAATAAGGAAGACTGTCCTGAGGCATTTTATAAGGGTTCGAATCAACCGTATTCCAATGGTCTTCAAAAACACCTTTAAGGGCCTCATAATCAGGAGTTTTATAATATTTCCACGTATTATCTCCGAAAAGGATGACTTTGACATGTTCATTGACGGTATCAAGGGTATCAAGCGGATCCGAAGGTGAGGTATTCATGGATTTGACAGGCTGCAGGAAGAGTCTTGGCAGATTGAGTTGTGTCCTCACAGTGTCAATATTTTGTGCCTGCGCACTGACAGACATAGAAAATGCCGCAAGCGCCATGCACAGCG
Source organism: Bacteroidales bacterium (assembly GCA_022774085.1). Classification (GTDB taxonomy): domain Bacteria; phylum Bacteroidota; class Bacteroidia; order Bacteroidales; family UBA932; genus Cryptobacteroides. Next base: position 11,336 of record JALFNZ010000007.1, on the reverse strand, counting down.
GCATCAAAAACAACAACTTCTTCATCTTACCTCGCTCCAAATTTTTCAGTCAGCAAATTCCTTACTGCCTGGATTTTCTCTTCAAGCAGGGTCTTGGATGTCGCCTCGCAGATAAAGCGAAGATATGGCTCCGTATTTGAAGGTCTTATATTGAACCACCATTGTGGGAATTCAACCCTGTAGCCGTCGAAATCCATATAAGCCGTTGGTTTTTCCTGAGAAATGAACATATCCCTCACGGCATCCATTGCTCCGGCTTTATCCTCCAGACGGAAGTTTATCTCACCTGAATTCTGATATTTCTCTATCTCTGCAATGAGCTGGCTGAGAGTGCGGCCTTCTTTTTTAAGTTTGCTTACTACATTGAGTATCAATATGGAAGCTAACATTCCACTGTCAGAATAAAAGAAATCGCGGAAATAATAGTGACCGGCAAGTTCGCCTCCGAATACGCCGTCAATCTCACGGAGTCTCTCTGCGGCAAAGGCACGTCCCACCTTCCATGTACGCATTTCTCCGCCAAGAGGTGCAAGATACTCTCCCACAGCCTTGCTGGAACGGATGTCCTGGAGGACCAGACCTTTCTCGCCTCTTTCAACAAGGAAATACTGGCCAAGAACGGCTATCATCAGGTCAGGTGAAACGAATCTTGCGTTTTCATCCACGAACATGACCCTGTCTGCATCACCGTCATAAATGACGCCCACATCTGCCCCGGTCTTCCTGACTAAATCTTTAAGTGCCTCCACATTTTTCTGTACCAATGGATTAGGCTCATGATTCGGGAATCTTCCGTCCATACCTTCAAAAAGATAGTCTGGCTGCTCGCCGAAAATGCTTCTTGCGAAAAGATTGGCCATTCCGTTCGAAAGGTCCATGGCAATCTTCAGGTTGCTGTAATCACCTTTATATTTAAGAAGGAATGCAAGGTAGTCCTCATATATATTCATCTGATGAATCTCTCCCCTCTTCTGTGCCACCGGCGTCGGTCTGCCCTCATCAATCCACTGCTTTATGGTTTTCAGACCTGCATCATAGCCTACTGCCCTTGCATTTTCAGTGGAGACCTTCATGCCATTGTATTCCGGACCGTTATGGGAAGCGGTAATCTGGACCGAGGCCTTGAATCCGTAATTGGCTGTTGCGAAATATACAGCCGGAGTGGTAGTGAGTCCAAGGTCATATACATCAGCACCTGCATCTGTAATACCCTGAAGAACAGCACCATGTATCTCATCAGACGAGACCCTGCAATCTCTTCCCACTGCAACTTTGTCTGTTGAAAGAAGCTGCGGAATGAAATATCCTACCTTATAGGCAGTCTGTTTGTCGAAATCAACATTGTAGATTCCTCTTATGTCATAAGCATGAAAAGCTCCCATCGTAAAAAATTTTTTAAGGCCGCAAGGCCGGTAAACAAAATCAGCAATTCTCTGCCACAAAGGCTTCTAGCTGCTCCAGATTGTTGTCTATCACGGTATAGACTTTTTCTTTTTGCATTGCAACTGCGAGTCCTTCAGGCAAAACAAGCACCTTGTCGGAAGAAATGCCACCGACAAGACCGGAATTTTCCTCGAAAGCTGCTGCAATAACCTCGCCGAACTTTGCAGCATGCGCAGTGGCAAGATAATAGCCATCAGCCTTGGAATCCATATAGGCAAGATATCCTACAGCCGCATGAGGGTCGGACAAATAGCCATAGCGGGAATATATGTCAGCAATTGCCTTCTTTATCTGCTCATCTGTATAGGAATACCCCTCCATATTAGAGACAAGTCTCTGGAAATCACCGTCATACAGAGACATCATCCTCTCATAGTTGCTCGGCGCACCTACATCCATGGCATTGGCAACGGTCTGAACAGACGGCCTCGGGCGATAGACTCCTGTATGGAGGAACTCCGGTATGACATCGTTCGCATTCGCACCGGCAATGAATCTTCCCACCGGCATTCCCATGGCTGCTGCCAGCATACCGGCAGTGATGTTTCCGTAATTTCCACTCGGAACGACAATATCAGGAGCCCCTTCATTTCCCATCGCCTTCCACGATGCCCATGCATGGAAATAATAGAACGACTGCGGAATCCACCTCAATATATTGATGGAGTTGGCTGAAGTGACATAATGGTCGCGTCGGAAATCAACATCATTGAACACAGCCTTGACAAGTGCCTGGCAGTCATCAAAGCATCCCCTAACACACAAAGGTCTGATGTTTCCTCCGAGAGTAGTCATCTGGGCCTGCTGAAGCGGACTCACCTTGCCTTGCGGATAGAGCACCACTACCTCGACTCCCTGGACATTGTGAAAACCGGCAGCTACTGCACTTCCGGTATCTCCTGAAGTTGCAGTCAGTACTGTCAGTTTGTCCGAGCCTTCACTCAGATATCCCAGCATTCCTCCCATGAACCTCGCCCCGAAATCCTTGAACGCATAGGTCGGGCCGTGGAAAAGTTCGAGGACATTGACCCCGGAGGACAGACTCACCAATGGGCAGTCGAAATCATAAGCTTTGCTGACAATGGCTTCCAGCCTGTCAGCAGGAATGTCGTCGCCGAAAAAGAGTGAAGCCAGGTAAGACGCCATCTCCTTGTATGAAGAAGCAGAAAGGGCAGCCACCTTGTCCAGATCGACCTGAGGGATGTATTCCGGCATGAAAAGCCCGCCGTCGGGTGCGAGTCCCATGAAGGCTGCCTCCTTGAGCGCATAAGCCTTCTCGCGTTTTGTATCACGCGTACTGAAATATCTCATAATCAGATGGTAAGATGGGTGAGCTTTGCTCCTTTATTGGACACTTTCACTACATATACCTCACATCCGGTACCCATCGCATCAAAATGCTCCTTGAGGATTTTTCCCGAAGCATCTGCAATCGCCTTGTGGTCGCAAAGAGCAAATACTGAAGGTCCTGAACCGGATATGTTCATTGCAAGTGCTCCGGTTGCAAGTATTTTTTCCCTGAGTTCATCAAAACCGGGGATGAACTGCTTTCTATATGGTTCCGCAACAAAGTCCTGCATGGAATGGCCTATGAGCTTGATGTTGCCGGTGCAAAGACCGGCGACCAGACCACCGACATTTCCCCATTGGCGAACAGCATCGTGCATCGGGACGGCCTTCGGGAGAATTTCTCTGGCCTCTTTCGTGCTGACGACGATATGTGGGTGAACCACAGCACAATAGAAGTTTCCCGGAACCGGAAGTTGAATCAGGTCAAGGGGTTCATAACCCCTGATGAGCACGATACCGCCCATCACCGCCGGTGCAGCGTTGTCGGCATGGTAGCCACCGCTGGCAAGATTTTCTCCTTCCATTGCACAAACCACCACCTCCTCGTCGGAGAGAGGACAGCCGAAGAGTTCGTTCATTCCATAGGCGGCCGCAGCAGAGGATGCCGCACTTGAGCCTATGCCGGAACCCGGGTAGATTTTCTCACAGATCACTACGTCAATCTGTGCCTTCTGGCCAATTTTCCTGAGGAATGAACGTACCACCGGGGTGATGACATTCATTTCTATGTCTTCCGGAATCGGGACACCGCTTATATTGGTAATTGTAAGTCCATCTCCTTCACTTGCAGTTATTTCCAAAATATCTCCAACCTCATCAAGTGCAAGACCTATGACATCGAATCCACATCCCATATTGGCGATGGATGCAGGTGCGAATACCCTTACTTTTTTCATTGTGTCTGTTTTTTAAGCTCGTTATTATCAGATGACAACTACCTTTTGGATTTGTACCTTGTTGTCACTGTTCCCTTTGAAATAGCCTGGAGTTTGCGGCTTACCATCTTGCGTCTTATCGGAGAAATCCGGTCAACGAAAAGATTTCCATCGAGATGATCCATCTCGTGTTGCACCATCCTGCATGCAAAGCCGGAGAATTCCTCCACAACTTCCTGAAAATCTTCATTATAGTATTTAACTTTTATGACTTCTGGACGGCTCACTTCCGCATATATGCCCGGGATGCTCAGGCAGCCTTCGGAATAGTCACACATCTTTTCACTTTCCTCAACTATCACGGGGTTTATCATTGTCCTTGTGAAATCCTTCAAATCTTCATAAGTGTCGGCAAGGTCCCTTCCGTCCACTATGAGTATCCTTTTGTTGACTCCCACCTGAGGGGCTGCAAGTCCGCATCCGTCTGCAACTTTGAGTGTTTCTTTCATGTCCGCCACAAACTTTGCTATGGCTTCCTTTTCATTCAGGTCGGCATCGACATTCTCATTGCGAAGAATTTCCGACCCATAAAGATAAATAGGCAATATCATAACTAATATTATTATAATCAATGAAATACGGAACTATTTCCTGCGTCCCGTCCTGGATGATTTTATGGACAGAGAGTCTGGTACAAGTGTAGGGTCTAAGGTGGAACGGGAGCCTGAAATCCTGTCCATATAGCTCTGGAGGATGATGGCAGCACTGATTTTGTCCACGGATTCCTTGTCCTTCCTTGCGGATGCTTTCATTCCTCCGTCAATCATCGCACGGTGAGCCAGCACAGACGTAAAACGTTCGTCCTCAAGGGTCACCGGGATGTCAGGGAAAGCCTTTGCAAGCTGCTTGAGAAATACTTCCACATCTTTGGCGGCTTCCGATGGAGCGCCGTCCATATTTCTAGGCATGCCCACCACAAATCGGCTCACATGTTCTTTTTCAGAATAACTTTTGAGATATTCTATTATCTTTGCAGCTTGTACCGTTTCAAGGGCAGAGGCAAAGATGCCGAGCGGGTCGCTGACTGCTACTCCGACCCGTTTTCTACCGTAATCTATGCCTATAATCCTGTCCATATCGGACGCAAAGATAAAAAATTTATGGCACTGAACAACAAAAACAAAGATAACAAGGACCACAAAGTCCGCAATTTCAGGATTGCGGTTATCAACGACAATACCCACGAGCAGTTTCTTACCCTTCACTTTACAAGAAGCGGGCTTTTGGTAGCGGTCATAAGCATATTAGTCTGCTTTTCTGCCATAATCTTTTGTCTGATAGCATTTACACCTATCAGGTCATTCATTCCGGGCTATCCGGACGAGAGATCCAAGCGGGCTGCCATTCAGAATGCAATCCGCATTGATTCGCTGGAAAATGTGATATTCAAATGGGAGCTATATTCCGAGAATCTCAGAAGGGCTGTTGAAGGCCGCGAGCCGATAAAGATTGACAGTCTGATAAATGCAAAGAAAGCTGAACGTGCCGTTTCGGACGCGTCATCTCTCCAGAGCAAGGATTCATTGATGAGAGAGCAGGTCAAGGAAGAGGAACAGTTTGAGATTTCGTCCCGCCAGAAGAGGGACCTCCCAATTGAAGGCCTGCATTTCTTCACACCGGTCAAAGGTGTCATATCCCAAAGTTATGACCCTGATTTTCACCCATATATAGATATAACAGCCCCTTCTGGGACGGTGGTCAAGGCCATTCTTGACGGCACAGTAATATCTGCGCAGTGGAACCAGGAAACAGGAAACAGCATCCAGATACAGCACGCCGGAGATATCATCTCCATCTACAGGCACAATGAAAAGCTCCTGAAGAAAACGGGAGACAAGGTCAGCGCCGGGACACCGATAGCCCTTCTTGGGAATACCGGTACGGAAACCACCGGAGCCCACCTGCATTTTGAGCTTTGGCACAATGGTGAGACAGTTGATCCGACATTATATATAAATTTCTGATGCTTTCGACATTATAAAACCACATTGGTAATAATATGGAAAAAAGACACATAGCCATTCTCGGTTCGACAGGTTCAATCGGAAGACAGGCCCTGGATGTAATCAGGCAGCACAGGGAAATGTTCGAGGTAGAATTGCTGACGGCCAACAACAGTTCCGAACTTCTGATACGGCAGGCTATAGAATTCGATGTCAATGCCGTTGTAATCTGCAATGAAGACAAATATCAGGAAGTCCGGGAAGCTCTCGAACCACATTATATCAAGGTATTCGCGGGAATGAACTCCGTCTGCGCTCTGGCAGGGGGCGACAATATCGACATCGTCCTCACTTCCATGGTCGGATTCAGCGGTCTCGCTTCCACCGTTGCGGCAATAAAAGCCGGAAAAACCATTGCACTCGCCAACAAGGAGACCCTGGTAGCAGCCGGACAGATGGTCATGGAACTTGCAGCAGCCAACAACGCAAGGATATTGCCCGTGGATTCTGAACATTCGGCTATATTCCAATGCCTCATGGGTTCGGCTGGAGCTGATATCGAAAGGATACACCTCACTGCTTCGGGAGGCCCGTTCCTTAACTGGACAAGGGAGCAGATTGCCGGTGCGACGAAAAACCAGGCGCTGAAGCATCCAAAATGGAACATGGGTGCCAAAATCACCATTGATTCGGCAACCATGATGAACAAAAGCCTTGAAATAATAGAAGCGAGATGGCTGTTCGGCACTCCGGGAGAGAAAATAAACGTGGTCATACATCCGGAATCAGTCATCCATTCCATGGTGGAATATGCCGACGGAGCGGTGATTGCCCAGATGGGGCATCCGGACATGAGGGAGCCCATCCAGTTTGCGCTCTGTTTCCCTTCAAGACTGAATCTGTCCAATAAGAAATTGAATTTTGCTGAATTGGGAAGCTTGTCTTTCCATGCTCCGGATTTGGAGCGTTTCCCGGCTCTTGGCCTTGCATATCAGGCACTTGAGAAGGGTGGGAACATGGCATGCATCATGAATGCAGCCAATGAAGCCGCAGTTGCCGCCTACCTTCAGGACAAAATCGGATTCTATGATATTACCGATATTGTGGCCGATTGTATGGCAGGTCCGGATTTTGCAGTGGCGTGCGACCTTGATATGATTTTTGAAACCAACGAAACCATTCTTGCCAAGGCTGCTGAGATGATCAAGGCCAAAGCAGGCAGGAAGGTTATATAATCTCTTGTAAATGATAGCATTGATAAAAGCTCTGCAACTTATACTTGCTCTTTCCATACTGATTGTAATCCATGAACTCGGGCATTTCACTTTTGCCAAATTGTTTGGAATCAAGGTTGACAAGTTCTTCCTTTTCTTTGACGTTTCCGGTGTCAAGCTTCTGAGTACTAAAACGGGATGGTTTTCAAAACTATTTCCAAAACTCGCAGAAAAAGAGACGGAATATGGAATAGGATGGCTTCCTTTAGGTGGTTATTGCAAGATTTCAGGTATGGTGGACGAGTCCATGGATACTGAGTTCACCAAGCATGAAGCCCAGCCGTGGGAGTTCAGGTCCAAACCTGCATGGCAGAGGCTGCTGGTAATGGTTGGAGGGGTACTTTTCAATTTCATCCTTGCCATTGGCGTATATTCCGGCATCCTTGCCATCTGGGGGCAGAACTACTATAGCAACGAGGACAACTGCATATATGTCAATGACCTGGCATACGACATGGGATTCCGCAGCGGAGACCGGATTCTGAAGTTTGATGATTATGTACCGGAAAATTTCGGCATGCTTCAGGCAGACCTCGCAAGGCAGACCGCAAGCAAGGCTACTGTGCTTCGTGACGGCGACACACTTAACATTTACATTGACCATTCTCTTCTGCCGGATGTCCTGAACACCCCGGGTATGTTCGACATTGCCATTCCATTCGTAATCTCGGCAGTACCAGAATCTTCTGTCAACATCAGCTCGGGATTGAAGTCGGGAGACAGGATTGTCGGTCTGGACGGAAAAGACATACGTTTTGTCCAGGATGCAAGGCAGATTCTGCGTGAAAATGCTTCGAAGTGCATAGCCACTTGCGTCGTAAGGGATGCGGATACGATGAATATGATGCTCCAGGTAGATTCAACCGGCATGCTCGGGGTTCAGCTCCAGATGCCACCCATCAGAACCAAGGAATATTCCGTACTTGCCGCCATTCCTGCCGGATTCAACATGACATTCGATACTATCGGAGGTTATCTGAAGGATTTGAAACTTGTCGCAACGCCAAGTACCGGGGCATACAAGTCCGTGGGAAGTTTCATTGCAATTGGCCAGATTTTCCCTTCAAATTGGAACTGGTTCGAGTTCCTTAATATCATAGCCTTGCTTTCAATCATGCTCGGCGTCATGAACTTGCTGCCTATTCCGGCTCTCGACGGTGGTCATGTAGTTTTCACTCTGTATGAGATGATTACGGGCCGCAAGCCGAGTGATAAGTTCATGTATGCGATGCAGATCGTGGGCATGATTCTTATTTTCGGGCTAATGTTCCTTGCCTTTGGAAACGACATTGCAAGGTTGTTCAAGATGTTCTGACAAAATTAAAAAAAACACAAAACTGATATGATTATGAAACGATTGTTAAATTATTTTGTTCTTGCTATCCTTTGCCTGACAGCTGTTTCATGCGGCAACAACAGGAAAAAGGCTTTGCTTCCGAACATCAGTGGAAAGGCCGGAGAGGTGATTGTCGTAATTGACAAGGGCGAATGGGAAGGTGCAGTCGGAACTGTAATAAGGGACACTCTGGCAAGCGACTGTCCGTTCCTGCCACAGAGGGAGCCTCTTTATACTTTGGTGGATGTAGCTCCGGGAGGATTCGGGAGCATGTTCCAGATTCACCGCAATATCATAATCGTAAATATCAGCCCGAAGGTTACACAGCCAGGGGTCGTGCTCCAGCAGGATTTGTGGGCCACACCGCAGTGCATAATCAGGATAAATGCATCTGACAGCGAGTCGGCCGTGGAGTTGTTCAAAGAGAATTCAAGGAAGATTGTCACAACTCTTGAGCAGGCTGAAAGGGACAGGATTATCCAGAATGCAAAGAAATATGAGGAGCGTGGCATTGCCCCTGTCGTCAGCGCAATGATTGGCGGTTCGCCTCATTTCCCATCCGGATACAGGCTGAAAAAGAAAACTGACAATTTCATATGGGTGTCATACGATACTCAGGTAAGTCAAGGCATCCTCATATATAAATATCCCGTTGAGCAGGGAAAGGAGATGCTCAGTCTGGACAATATTCTTGCTGTGAATGCCGAAATGCTGAAGGAGAATGTGCCCGGAATGTTTGAAAATACCTATATGGTTACAAGCAGTTTTGCAAGGCCATCCATCGAATATCTGAAATACAAAGGACGTGATTTTGCAAATATCAGGGGATATTGGGAAGTGTATAATGACTACATGGGAGGACCTTTTGTGGCCCATGCGTTCTATAATCAGGACGGAACGGAAGTGATTGTAATGGAGGCTTTCGTATATGCTCCAAAATATGATAAACGTCACTACCTCAGGCAAGTAGAGTCCATTTTGTACTCATTCGAATGGGCTTCTTCTGAAAAGGAATAAACTATTTTATAAAAATATGGGTAAGAAAATGTTAAAAAATTTGGTCAATTAAGAAACATTTCATACCTTTGCACTCCCATTTGATAAAAATGGTCGGCAAGGTGGGTTCGTATAACGGCTAGTACTCAAGATTTTCATTCTTGCAATAGGGGTTCGATTCCCCTACCCACTACAAGAAATATAAAAAATAAAAACAATGGCAAACCACGCTTCAGCAGACAAGCGCTATCGCCAGAGCGAGAGGCGCAGATTGCATAATAAATATTATGCAAAGACTACAAGGAACGCAATTCGTGCGTTGAGTAATACCACCGACAAAGCAGCAGCAGAGGCTAACGCTCCTAAAGTTTACGCAATGATTGACAAGCTTGCTAAGATTGGTGTAATTCACAAGAACAAAGCTGCAAACCTCAAAAGTGGTATCGCAGTCTATATCAATAAACTTTCATAAAGAAAGCTGACCTTAAAGGTTTTCTTATAGCTGGAAAGAAGCAGTCCAACGAGGCTGCTTCTTTCGTTAAAATCATCTTGCGCAGAAATTACCGCTCAGAACCAAGGAATCGAGATGTAGCGCAGTTGGTAGCGCACTACGTTCGGGACGTAGGGGTCGCGTGTTCGAGTCACGTCATCTCGACCAAAAAAAAGCCGCAGAAATGCGGCTTTTTTTATTGTCACCCAAGCTTCTGTCTGACAGCAGGCACATTATTACGTGAAACGGGAATGCGTTTCTCCATTCCGAAAAGCTGAAGCTGGCAGCCCCCGGGAGCCTTTTCAATTGAAAGGACAAATTTCAGATTGACGATGAAAGCACGGTGGCACTGAACAAGAGAGTTATCCTCCCCGAGAGCCTCACGAAGAGCCTTGAGAGTGGTGCGGAGAGTCTTGTGACAAAGATTGTCCCCCTGCATGTAGCAGACATCCGCGTAATTCGCAATCGATTCGATATAAACGATATTGTCAATATCCACTTCAAGCGAAGAAGTGCTGGTCTGCCCTTTGAGAATACATCTTTGAGTATGTTGAGACTGTGCATCCGAGGACATCAGTTCTTCCTGTCTCTTTTCCAGACTTGCATTCAATGCCCTTACATCATCCAGTTCCCGTTGCAGATATGATTTCTTTACCAGAAGACATTGCCATACAAAGATAAAAAGAGCCAGAAGGGCAATCCACTTCAGAAAGGTGACATACATGATACGGGTGAATGGTTCACTGAAAAAATAAGCGTCCCAATGAGCCAGGACAAAAGCCATAATCGGAACATTTATTACGAATGTAAAGAACAGACAGAGGTAGCCGTATCTCGGTTCGTCATAACGGTCACGGGCAATCCGGCGGACTATCAGACTGGCAATCAAGGAGGAGAACAAGCCTGTGCAGAAAATGATTATTCCAATTACAAACAAATAGAAAAGTCTCCCCTGCTGCATTCTGTCAATTCCGAATGGCTGAATCAGAGCAAGGAATAATACCGCAGCGATGCTGCTTTCAAACGAAGCTTTTACCAAGGCTTTCAACTTTATTCTGTCAATCGGTTTCATGTTGCGAAGATAGAGAATAATGTTCCCGGGACAAAAAATAAACATCACCGAATATCCCTTTCATCCCGAAAATCCCCAAAATACGACGGACATCCCACATCTTATGCTATGAATCCCTGAGAGCCGGGCCAAATATCCCTCCCTATTCCACATATAAATAAGCCTGTTTTAATTTGCAGCAGAAAACAAACAGAGTAACGAAAAAATACAGACAGGATGAAAAAGACTATTACCATTTTACTGGCAAATTTGATTATTGCCCTTACGGCCCAGGCTCAAGAATTCGGAGGAAAAGTCCTCAGCGACGAGGGCGAAGGCATTCCTTATGCAGGAATTGCAATTTTTGCAATGGCAGACTCATCCTTTGTTGCTGTGACACTCGCGGATGCAGACGGAAACTTCAGATTTGAGAATTACTATGAAAATACCATTCTGGTTGCAAGTTCGGTCGGATATTCGGACACTCAGGTCAAAGCCGAAAGAGGCATGTCCAACAT
>JALFNZ010000001.1 GCA_022774085.1 Bacteroidales bacterium | reverse complement strand
TACAGAGAACATTCCAGTCATTGTAACCTGGGCAAGAGATTTCATTGCAGGATGTTTAGAAATGATCAGGGTGCCAATGCCTATGAACATAATCAGGGCGGACTGGAGTATGCTGCTTTTGTACGATGCCAGAATCGGTTTTCTGAATGTATATTCATGCTGGCATCCCTCGGTCATGAAGATGGTATAATCGTCTCCCTGTCCGAAAATGAATGTTGCAAGTATTATGTTGACTATGTTGAACTTGATGCCCAGCAAGGTCATTATGCCGAGAATCCAGATCCAGCTCACTGCCATCGGGAGGAAGGATACCAGAGCCAGTTCCAGGCTTCCGAAAGAGAACCACAGGAAAATGAAGACTATCAGCGAGCAGGCCCAGCCGATATAGTTGAAGTTGTCCGACAGGTTGTCGGAAAGGGAACTGTTAAGGGAAGCTATGTCGAAGCTATTGTCAAAATATGACTCGACTTTGCCGATCCTGTCATTTGGAACACTCAGTACGTTAACAATATAGACATAATTGTCCAGCGACGTAACATTTTGATTCAGAATAAGTTTTGTAAGAGGTGCAAAATATGTCATCTCCTTGGGAGTGAAATCGGCGGCATTTTCCACCAAGTTCATGAAAGGGGAGAAAGCATGCTTTGAAAAGCCTTGTGAAACAGCTGCCATGCGGAGTGTTTCGGTGAGTTCATCCTTGTGGCGGGAAACGAAATCTCTCCACATCCCGAGCCTTTGCTCCTGCTCTTGCAATGAAGAAAGGAAGGGATCCACAGAACTGCAGGAGAGAACGTCAGAAGTAGCTATAAGGCTGTCAACCAAAGGCCTGAGCCGTGCATTCCTCTGAAGCGCCTGGTCTGGATTTTCTCCTTTGGAAAGCACATAAACATTTGATATGGATGAAGATGCATTCTCTGATACAAGACTCTGGAAATATTCCATGTTTTCCTTCTGGACGGGAGTCATGTAATTGATATTGGACATGTTGGAGTCAAACTCTGTATTGAAACTGAAATAGGTCAGTATCAGGGTGAGCAGGGCAACAAGCACGGTAAGCCATTTATAGTTCTCCGGCGAGAATGCAGCAATCCGGTTTATCAGTTTGGTCTGAGGATTGTGGGCAGGACTTGTCTTTACCATGTGCGGAAGGTAAAGAAGAACGAAAAGAATGGTGCCCACAAGCAACAGGGAAGCGAATATGCCAAGGTCCCGAAGAGCAGTGGACTGAAGTGGCACAAGGGCAAGAAAGGCTCCCACGGTCGTTATGTTGCCCACTACCAAAGGTGCCATTATTTCCTTGATTGTCAGCCTCATATCCGGCACATGTGACGAGTGCACGATCAGGTGGAGAGGGTAGTTGACCGCAATGCCCAGTATGACGCTGGATATGCCGATTACGATAATGGAGACATTGCCCCCGAACAAGGCCATTCCTCCCATGGCAAATAGCCATCCCCATCCGATGGACAGGAAAATCAGCAGAATATTGCGAAATGAACCTATGGCATAAAATGCCAGCATAAGTATGAGAATGACAGAGAGCGAGATGGCAATCATGCTGTCTTTCTTTATCCTGTCAGAGTTGCCGACGGCAATCTCCGGGCCTCCGACAACAGTTGCTCCGACTTGTGGAAATGAATCCTGCATCTGCTTGATTGATTCATGCAAAATGCTGAGCAAGACGGTATTATGCTCTGTTTCACTATTCCCGAACGGAGAGCTGACCATGGCTATGGCACGGCTCATGTCGGGTGTGAAAATATATCCTTCATACATTTCGAAGATATTCTGTCCGCTTGAGCGCTGAAGGGTCGACAGAACTGGCGTGAAAAGCCCGAGCGGGTCTCTGGAAAGATTTGCCGTCATCATTCCTCCCGTGGGGAACATCAGCATCTGCCGGTCACGCTCAATCTGGTCCGGAATGTAGCCCGGCACAGCGAGCAGGCTGTCCATCCTTGCATAGTCCTTTTCAGTAAGGAAATAGGGGATATTCTCATATACGAAGGCGGCGACTTCCTGAATCATGGCCATGTCGAACTGCGCCGTCAGGTCTTCGCACCAGCCCAGACTGTCTCTTTGCATTACATTGTCCACAAAGCAGTCAATGGCATCTATGGTCATGTCCGGGTCATCCGGATTGTTGAAAAGAATATACAGGCGGCTTGCACCAGAAATGTTCTGATACACCTCAAGTGCCTCTTGTTCCGACTTTTCAAGTGGCATGAAATCACTGATATTCTCGCTGAACTTGAGTCTTGTGACAAGACCGCCAAGAATGACAATGACCAACGCCAAGGATAGCCATAGCACACGACCATGTCCTTTGAAATAGTCGTATATTTTCAATATAAGCTTCATTTCTCGCTGAACAATAATGCGCTATCAACCGGGCTTGCATAAATTCCCAGCATTATATGTTTTAATTCTTCCACATTGCATTCATTCTCATATCTGTCCAGGGCTGACAAGTGTTTCAGGAATTCTGCCTTGGAGGATTCGTCATATTCAGAGGCATAGTCTGAACTTCCACTGAGCATGTCATGGGCAATGTAATTGTTGGACCAGAGTTTGTATGTGCTGCATATCCTCTGATCCACAAGCGATGCGACCTTCTTATTGAAATCATTTGAAGACAAACTATTATAAGGTTCCATATCAAGCTCTGATATAGGTTCACATATATGGAAATGCACACGTCCCTTCGGTTGAAGGATACCGGTCAGGATGCTGTTAAGGTCTTCTCCAGGTTTCTTGATATATGGTCCCTGTCTCTTGGCATACAGTTCCAATGTCTTCAGGATATCGCACGGTTCCCATTCATAGGACACGCTCACAGGAAGAAGATTCAGCTGGGAGAGTGATGTGGATTTGCCTTCTGAGCTCATCCTGAACATATTGATGATTCCCTGATCTGTGCGATCTGTTCCATCCTTGGTGCGACCGTTGCGCTGTGCAATCCAGACAGACTGTTTCTTTTCAACTATTGTGTGTCTGATATAGTCTGAAAGGTGCATCGAGGCCTTGTAGAACTCCCTGATGCTTCCTCCCGGACGTTCCACCCTGAACATTTTGTTTGATTTCCCTATATCAATGACAAGTTGTCCCTGCATCAGATTGGCTCCGAAAGTGATTTCGGTGGTATCAAGCCCGTTCATTATCAAGGCATTCTGAAGAAGTGAAGCATCGAGCATTATATCCCTGTGGTTGGACAGATACACATAATTGCGCGTATTCTCGATATTCTCCATCCCGTCGAATGTGAACTCTGTGATGCTCTGGGCAATGATCCTTTCGTTGGCATGGAACATTACCTTCCTCTGGAAATCTGCAATGGTGCTGATGTTGTTGACCATGTCCCTGACCTGTTCCGTAGGTTTGTCCGGGA
>JALFNZ010000168.1 GCA_022774085.1 Bacteroidales bacterium | reverse complement strand
ACCCCACTTTTGGCCAAATATAAATTTAAATCTGGCCAAATTGCACCCAATCACCCCACTTTTGGCCAATTATAAACGATGACGAGGCGGTGGGTGTACTGATAGCCGGAATTTTTCAAGAATTGACGTGGGCTACAACTGGAACGACGCCGTCTCATTCAGAGCCGCCTGAAGATACCGACGGCGGAATTGAGGCGGCGGGTGAAATAAATATAGGGCATACTGTAGCATTTTTAATAAGTATGCTTATATTTGTTGAAGTAGTTAGAGTATCACCTCAGCAAATTTTTTGTTTTATGAAAAAATTATCGGCTTTGAGCCTCTGCGCCTTTATGGGTGCGGCGCTCGTTTTATCTTGTGAACCTGTTGAAGGGGAGAATGAGGACGTGTCTGGCGGTTCAGTAAGCGCCAGTGTTTCAGAAATCAGTGTTCCGGAAGAGGGTCTTGTTGAAACGCTTGTTGTAGAAGCCCCGGAGGGATTGGAAATTTCCACTAAAGTTGAGAGCACGGCGAAGACTTGGATAAGCGTCAGTCCTGCAGAGGGAAATCAATTTGAAATTACCGTGGCCAGAAATGAAGCCACAAAGTCAAGAAAGGCAAAAGTGTTCTTCTCAGCTCCGGCATGCGCATCTGCCATTGTAGTAGTCAGTCAGGCTGCCGCAGCACAGGAGAAACATTTATCAGTATCAACAACATCAATCTCTGCAACCCATCACGGCGGAACTCTCAGTTTCAACGTTGATGCCTACCCTCAGCCTTCCTTTGAGATAGCCGAAGGCTCCGAATGGATCAGCGCTCTGTCATTCTCCGACGGAGTATGCAGTTTCGATGTTGCAGCGTGGGACAGTCAGGAATATGGACAGGTTCGTACAGGAGTCATCAATGTGGTACCTGTCAATGGTGAGCCAGTCTCTGTGAGCGTCACACAGTCTTCCAGCGAGTTTGTCCGCAGGTCCCTTGTTACCAAATTTACCGGTACCTGGTGCGGATACTGCCCGTTCAT
Organism: Bacteroidales bacterium; assembly: GCA_022774085.1. Lineage (GTDB taxonomy): Bacteria > Bacteroidota > Bacteroidia > Bacteroidales > UBA932 > Cryptobacteroides. The sequence continues at coordinate 1,599 of JALFNZ010000168.1, read as the reverse complement.
GTCCTTTGCGATAGAGGAAGCCATGGAGAAGAATTCCCGAATTGTTCCTATGTATGTGTATGATGATCTCGGCGGAGATGATAGTCTGGCGAAAGTCTTCGGTATCTCAGGTTTTCCGACAGGACTTGTTGATTTCCGCGGTTTATTCTCTAATGGTAATCAGTCTGCTACGGTAGCTTGCATTGAGGGTCTTGTACAGGAAAGTTCCGAGTCCTATCCTTCCGCAACCAGCTTTGAGGCCGGCGTGAAAGTTGATGGCAGTACACTCACTGTGGATGTGTCAGTTCTTTCCGTTGTCAGTGAACCGGCCATGAAACTTGCTGTTGTGCTTGTGGAGAATGGAATTGTAAAGGATCAAAAATTCAATGGAAATGCTTCCGATTACCCTGAAATCGATTTCAACAACTATGTTCACGACCATGTGGTCCGTGTGTCTCCGACTGGTTGTACCGGGGAGAGTTTCCCGGTAGAGGCCGGCAAGATTTCCAGCAAGTCCTACTCTGTAGAGCTGGAGCAATCCTGGGATGCAAGCAAGCTCGAGGCTATCATCTTCACCCTGCGTCCTTTCCCTGCATCCCCTGTACAGGCCGTTTCCAGGGCAAAATACACAAATAAGGCAGGCGCCTATGTTGATAATGTAGTCAGCGTGAAGGCAGGTGAGTCTGTTTCCTACGATTTTCAATAAAATATATACAGTTGGTATTAATTACCTTAAAAACACAAGGTTATGAAAAAACAAAGTTCAATTCTTTCTGCAGCCGCTGCCGCTTTGATGCTTGTGGCTTGCGAAAACATTCAGGTTGGCGATTTGAAGGGCAAGGTTGAACTCATCAATTACGGTGAGGAGGAGTTTGAAGTTCCCGCTGAAGGTGGCGAGTATTTCATCAGTTTCCAGTCATCCTCAGACTGGACGATGACTTCTTCCGAAGAGTGGGTATTTGTTTATCTTGACAGCGGAAAGGAGGGTTCCTATGACGTCGATTTCTCCGTTGAGGCAAATGAGAGTGGAGAAGATCGTTCCGCAATCATTACAGTTACTCTTGATGCAGAGCACTGCTTCACCGTGCTTGTAACTCAGGCTCAGAACAATGTGTTCGGTGTTGTCAATTCCCCGCTCAGCATCGGTGCCGAGGGAGGTCAGTTGACATTCACCGTTAGCGGAAACATTGATTATGAGGTTACTCCTATGGCAGACTGGATCAGCGTTGTCAGCACTAAGGCTGTAGTTGAAAACACCGTTACCCTTGAGGTTGCTGCAAACGAGGGCTTTGCCCGTGAGTCCAAGGTTAAAGTCAGCTCTTCCGAGGGAGATTCCTATGTCAAGGTTTCTCAGGAGGCTGGTGTGACAGATAATATCCTTGGTATTGGTGCTATCTATTATGCGGATTACTATGAAGCAGGTACTGCCAGCTGGGGTTTCAATGTGTTCAACGAGGATTATTATAATGACGGAGATGAGGCAATGCTCTACATCTTAGATGTCAGTCTTCCGAAAGAGTATGACTTCTTCAAGCTTCAGGCAGACGGAATCCCTGAAGGGGTTTACACCTTCAACGATTCTTTGGAGGGCTTCACTTTCAATTCCAATTCCACTATTGC
>JALFNZ010000194.1 GCA_022774085.1 Bacteroidales bacterium | reverse complement strand
ATAATAAGTATTAGGAGCATAGCCAGCACGATGGAGTGAAGTGAATCCGACATTTGAACCCATTGAAGTACCGGTCTCAACTCCGAGATAAGTTGCATCGTCATTGGTAAGTTTGGTAATCTTCACATCCTGGAAAGTGATGTTTCCACCGATTTCCCAGTTCCAGTCCTTGGTCTGAACAGGGATGAAGTTAGCTGAGAGCTCAATTCCCTTGTTGACCATGGTTCCGATATTGGAGATGACCTCCTTGCCGAAGTTGGATCCAAGAGGGATGGAGATATTGTTCAACAGGTCAAATGTGTTGCGGTAGTATGCCTCAACAGTACCTGTGATTCTGTCATTGAGGAAACCGAAGTCGAGTCCAATGTTGTAAGTCTCAGTCGTTTCCCATCTGATGTTAGGGTTATATGCAAGAGGTGAAAGCACGTTGTAAGACTCTCCGTTTGCACCCATAGGATACTGCATGGTAACGGAAGCTGACTGATAATACCTTGCGATGTAAGGATAATAGTCATCTCCGATATCCTGCTGTCCGGTGCGTCCCCAACCCAGACGGAGCTTGAGGGCTGACACAGACTCATTTCCTTTAAGGAACGGCTCGTTTGCGATGTTCCATGCAAACGCTGCTGATGGGAAGAAGCCCCAGCGATTGTTAGGAGCAAAACGGCTGGATGCATCACCACGGGCAGTGAATGTGAAGAGATATCTTGAATCGTAGCTGTAGTTCAAACGCCCGAAGAATGATACGAGGTAGTACTCTCTGGCATTTGTAGGAGCTATGTGATACTCAACCTCCCTGTCGTTGTTGTAGTACTGTGAATTGTCATACTTCACATAGTTGTGCTGCCATGAATAACCGGCCATGGCGTTGAAGTTGTGCTTGCCCCATGTCTCGTTGTAGTCGAGATATGCCTCAAGGAGCATGTTCTTGTTGAAGTTCACATACTTCTCGTAAAGGTCAGGTGCACTTGTAAGGGATCCGCGAGAACCAATTTCGTTGTATTTCGTTCCATTGGTCTTTGCGATATCCATACCGAGGTTGACATTTGCCCTCAAAGCCTCAAGACCATGAATCTTATAGTCAATCTGAAGGTTTCCTACCCCACGGAAGGTGTTGCCGTAGTTGATATAGTCATAAACTGAAGACAGAGGGTTTGAGCCTGCCATTGTGTTAGGGACGCCTGCACTGTACCAGTTCCAGTATCCATTGGAAATCTTGGAATTATCTATATTCCCCTCAGCATCGGTGAAATAGATTGGCTTTGTAGGGTCGAATGAGAGAGCATTGCCCACCGCATTGTTTGCCCAGTTTGTGTGCTGGTAAACACCTTTCGCATTCAAGTTGATTGAAAGATGGTCATCAAAGAATTTAGGAGAAAGGCTTACGTCGATGTTGCCCCTCTGGTTGTCACCGGTCTTGATGGTAGCCTGGTCAAGGTTGTATCCCATGCTGACACG
>JALFNZ010000157.1 GCA_022774085.1 Bacteroidales bacterium | reverse complement strand
AGAAAGTGAGGATGTACATACGTCAGCAAGGGGAAGTGGTAAAACAGTTCATAATGCTGGAGACTGAGGACGACTCGGCAACCTACATCTCGATAGTTGCAGATATGCCGGTGGAAGATTTCAATGCCCTTATCCAATAATGTTGAAAACCCGTCCGTTTTGAGTCAGCACCCTCCGGTTAAGAAGTCCTACTCGATAGGAATCTGTATTACAGACACCCATTTCTCAGGATCGTCCTGATTCCAGGGACCGTCAACATAGCTGAAACGTGGTGCACCACAGATGCGCATACCCTGCGATTCAAGATAGGTCACAGCCTCGGTAAAGGATTCGGAAAACCTGTCATAAGGTCCTATATGTTTGACGCATAAAGCCTTAGGGATAGCAGGCAGTTTCTTGAACTGAATAAAATCAGTGTCCGGAAGAATTTCCTCAATCTGTTCACAATATTCAATGTCAATCTCAGTAGCCTTGTACTCCCCATTGTGGTCTATTGTAAAACAGTATCCCGGCTCAACGCATTTGCAACCGGCAGCCAGCATGGCCGGACCTATTTTCATGTAGCATAACGGACCGAGTGCATCATAGTCAGGGATAACCTCGCGATGACTTGCAACGATAATTTCAGGCAAAGCCTGGATAGTCATATTTTCCATGTTCTTTAGAGTTTTGCGTGAATCCCTCCACTCAAGCAGTTTACTGTAACGGTAATTCAGTTCCTTCAGCTGAGCTTCGGTTGCTGAAATCTTCTCCTCAAGCATCTCTATACTTGGAGTATGATTCGTATCATCCAGCAGATCCTTTATCTCCTCAAGAGAGAAACCCAGTCTCTGCAACTGACGGATCTCATTCATCCTCTGCATCTGATCAAGGCTATAATAACGGTAACCTGTCCACTCGTCCACCTCGTCAGGTATGAGGAGTTTCTTGGTTTCGTAATGACGTAAAGTCTTCACAGTCACTTGCATAAGTCGTGAGAATTCACCGATTTTTAATTTTGTTCTGTAACTCATCGTACGATTGGTTCTCATTATCGTCTGCAAAGATATACTATCCCCTCGGGTACGAGTCAAGAGTTTTCTCAAAAAATTTTATCTTTACAAGTCAGACACCTCATTTGATAGATTCAGTTATGGACTTGATGAATTGTAGAGAATATATGTTGACATTCCCGATGGTCGAGGGCTGGTTGAAGGAACCCTTTTTCCCTGTTGAAACAACTCCAGGATGCTCCAGAGGCAGGAACAAACGTATCCCACCTCAGTCGAGGTAGTCGGTGTAGAGTACTCCGTCCAGGTGGTCGCATTCGTGCTGGAAGATGACTGCGGTGAAGCCGCATACGGTTTCAGTGCAGTCCTTCAGCTCCGGTAGGGAAGTGTAGGATATATCGATATCACGGTAGCGTGAGACCGTGCCCCTGCAGTCCGGGACGCTTAGACAGCCTTCCGGTCCGGGTACTTTCTCCCCGCGGCAGGCGATGATCCTGACGTTCGGATACACTTCGAAAGGTTCTCCTTCCTTGTCAAAGCGCTGTACTGCGATTACACGTCTTGAAATACCCACTTGCGGGCCTGCAATTCCGACGCCATCCTGCTCTCTCCTCCTTGCTCAAGCTGCCTTGCGAACAGGCGCATATCATTGAATATGCGGCAAATAGCGCCGCCTTTAGAAAGAAACTTTTCATACGTCAATAAATTCAGTCACGCGAATATAGCATGTTGTTTCATTACTATTTCTTTCATAGATGCTAAGGTAAGAATTTTTCTAGTGCTTACAAATAATAAGTATTGGGTATACAGATATTCATTTATGCATTTTTCTTTGTGCATTTTAAGTTCTGCTCCTCCCAGTTTGTTTGCTAAAATGTATTTCGCACAAACAGCACCAGAAATGGAAGTTTCTTCTACTTCTTTGACTCCGTCTTTATTGGCTAATGGTTGCTTCATATGTTGCATCGCATTTTTATGTGCAGCCTTTCTTAATGCAATATTCCAGTTCTCTTCTTTCTGCCACATACAATTACAATCCTAAGATTTTACATACTTTTTCAAAAACATCAAGATGGATCTTAATCGAATTTAGCCGATTCTCTCTTCTTACGAGATTAAAGGTTCCTGTCTGCTTAAAATCCCTGAGGTAAATTTCATCCTCTGATGGAACATCAAAATAACACCAGAAAATCCACCCATCCTCGTCAAAATGTATGTCTTCAATACTTTCCTTATGAGCTGATATTGTTTGTTTCAGTGATTTGATCTTTCCTTTGTTATCGTCTGGATGTATTCCAAAATACAAGACCTCGTCACAATCAGAGCCTATAGTGTATTCGATATTGTTTTTGTCACAGAATGAAAACGTTATAGGTTCTTTACGTTTCTGTATACCTCCGAATACTATATTATCTATAGTTTTCAGTTGAACCTTGTCAGTAACCTTATAGCCTCTGTTTTCTAATTCCGCATACATATCATCAAGAAAACTAGCAATCGTATGCCATTGGATATGACAGAAATTATCAAACAACAACTTTGCACTTTCAAGAGTGTCATTGCTTTTTGATATCGTTTCTATTATGTCAAGACGTTCTTGTATGTCAGATTCGTTTGTCATCGTTTTAATGAGTGTTAGATATTGACTAAATGTTTCTCTTACATAAGGAGCTGATGCGGATTCTTTTAAGCAGATTTCTACCCACTTGGATATTTCATCTTCGTAGCTAATAAGTCTTACTTTTTCTTTTAGTTCTGGAAAGCGTCCACTCTTTGATACGCTATCCAATGAAGGTTGAGTATTTCTATGAGGTCTCAGATAATAGACTTCTATGTTTTTAGGTGAAATGTGATCCTCGTCGATAAGTCTTCTATAATATCTTTCTAACTGACCTTCGTCTGCATGATTGCTATCTTTTGCGTTAATCTTATTTCGACAATAACGGCATTGCCCTTATGTCTATCTATCAACAATATATCTATTTCTTTATATTCAGTCCAATCTGTTGAAGAAGGCTTGACTAATAGATTGTTAAGATTATACTCGAATTCGCTACCCAACACATTTAGGAACGTCTTTAAGAAAACATCCTTAAATTTATGTGGGCATTCGGGGTCAAGCATAGTTGAAATAAATCTAGAATGAAGATACACTTCGTCATCATATGGTAATAACGTAGTAAAGACGTTAAAAGATTCTTCTTGTGACCTTCTAACTTCTGCTTTGTCGTGGACAAGAGATATTTTTTGTAGCAAATATTTTATGTTATTCAAACTATCCATTCTCATGTGTCTAAATTACAATTATCTGAGGACTATGGTCACTTATATTTCTTTCCCAACTTCCTATCATATAGGCAAACAGCGGAATATTAGTGAACGTAAAATCAATGAAGAAAGGCATATC
>JALFNZ010000155.1 GCA_022774085.1 Bacteroidales bacterium | reverse complement strand
TGTATTCTTGCTTCGCGTTTTGCAGCGCGTGCAGCAGCGGCTTTTTCCTTAGCAGACAGGACTGAATCTTCGGGCTTGAGCGGTCGATTGCCAAGGCTGTCTGCAATAGCGAGTGAATCTTTGACCTCAAGTGAGTCACCAAGAGCCAGTGAGTCACGGACAGACAATGAGTCACGAAGAGACAATGAGTCGCGCACAGACAATGAATCTCTGACTGAGAGAGAATCTCTTATTGACAGAGAATCGGTCAAAGACAGCGTATCCTTTTGTGCAGCAGCACGTTCACTTTCGAGTGCCCTTTCGCGTTCGCGCACCCGGTTCAGAGAGTCCCTGACATGGATCTGACGTTTGATATCGCCTATGTATCCCGGGAAATATGTCTCTGTGTGAATGAATCTCGCCTTCGGTTTGGAAGCATACATGCGTCTTTGGCTAGGACGCAGGGACAGAGGTGTCACTGCCTTGCGGTCTGCCGGGCGCAAATCCGGATCCCACTTGAAGCCTTTAAGCATCTGTTCATCTTTTTTAAGCTGCACTACCGGATAACCATCATTCTTTGCTTCCTCATAGTAGTGGACTGTCTGGATTTCTCCATCTTTGAATGCCGCAGAGAGCATCTTGGACTCGGCTTTATTAACTGTGGCAAGCACCTCTTGTTCTTCAAGGAAAAATACGGCAGAAGCTCCGCCCAGCACATCGAAACGTTCAAGATTGGACTGGTCATCAAAATAAGCTATCATTTCGGTGCCTTTTATCTGGTCGAAATGGCTGGTGTCTTCCTGTATGGTAATGAATGAATTGGACATGAGGCTGGCCTTGGTCAGTTTGCTCTGGCTAATGACCACGGTGATGGAATCAGCAGAATATTGTCGCACTTTCTCGTGCCAGATCATCGGCTGCTTGAACAGTCGTGCAAGGGAATCCAAATCACTGTACAACAATGAGTCACAGGCAACCTGCATGTCTTTCTTGAATATTTTCACCTTACCCAGTGCGGTCAGGAAACCTACTTTGGTGGTATCTTTCGGTTCAGCAACGGCAATGGAATCAGCTGCAACGGCCAGTGAATCCCCGGCCATGGCCAGAGAATCCTTCATTCCCAGAGAGTCCCTGACTCCTAAAGAATCCTTCAATGCCATAGAGTCCCTGACTCCAAGGGAGTCCTTCAATGACAGAGAGTCCCTGATTCCGAGGGAGTCCTTCAATGACAGAGAGTCAATGATTTCCAAAGAGTCCGGCCGTACAGAAAGCGAGTCCAGCCCTGCTTGCAGCGAATCAGCCTGAGATTTCTTCACCATCGGTGAAATCGGCTTTTCAGGAGCAGATTGCCTGGAAACCGGTTTTTGCGATTTATTATTTGTCGCACCTGAATTTGCAGGAGCGGATTTTTCCGAATCTGATCTTCCTTGTTCCTTTTTGTCGGCAGAATCAGGCTTTTGATTTTTATCAGGCCTGTAATTCGGATCCTTCTTTGCCTCCTCTTCAGCCCGCTTTGCAGCCTCTTCAGCAGCTTTCTTCCTATGATTTCCCACCGGATCCACATCCAGAGCAGCTAGCCTTGCCTTTGAATCCGCAATAGCAGCACTGTCCACATCACACATTTTAATTGCCTGATATACAAGTATTTCTGCACCAAGATACACTGTATCCACAGCTCCGTTCTGCTCCTGAGTCTGAGTAATCACTGCGGGCTTTCGAGTCATGGTAACCTTGGACAGCGAATCCTGATAGTGAATCTTGCCTGCCAAAGCAAATACGTTCCTGGTGGTATCGCTCACTTGTACCTTGCCGCGCATCTCCACATCGGAGGTATTTCTATAGAAATAAAGGCTGTCACTCCACCCTTCCTGGTCCTCACTCATCACATGGACATTGTTCCTGAAAAAGAAAATTTCCCTTCCCCGGTCATACCATCCGTTCTGCGATGAGAGCATATTTTGATCCTTCCAGGCATCCGTGCCTGAGGAAAACGTTGCCAGATTCTTGTCGGATTCGTATTTCAGATAGCCGGTCTTGACAAAAACAGAGTCAGTGAACATATTCACATTTCCCGAGAATGTGAATGTCTTGATTTTGGAATCATATGTTCCTTCGTCACTCTCGACAATCTGGCCGTCTTTGTCACGCATCGCTCCTCCGTTCATGAAAACAGCCACAGAGTCCTTGGTATTATAGTCCAGATGTCTGGTTCTCAACGTGTTGTGATCCTTATCCTGTAGCTGTACCGTGCTTCCTCTGAACTGAGCGAGGTCGCTGTCTATAAGATAGGTGAGTCTGTCACTGTCCAGGACAGTCTCTTCCTGAAGGATGCGCACATTTCCCCACGCCTCAATGATGCGGGTATCCACCGTCCATATTGCCGTGTCACAAAGCAAGTATGTCCCGTTATGGAGAAACCTCGCAGGTCCCACGACTTTCCTATATCCGGAATCCTGCTCTCCGACCATCTGCACCGACTTGGAGCTCATCAATATCACCAGACTGTCCTTCTGTTCCTGAGCAGCCATAGTCATGGACAGGAACAGAGAAAGTATTGCTATTGAAATATTTATGAACGCCTTGTACAGTTTCATGCAGATGTTTATTCGGTCCTCCTGAACTTGGTCTGCCAAGCGTCCCTTTCAAACGCGCAGTCCTGAAAAAGAGGATCTATGATAATGTATGTTGACTTGATTTTTGAATCGATGAAGTTGTTTATGGCCTCCATCGCTTTTTGGCTTTGCGCCTGCTCAAGGAGCAAGGTATAATCGTTTGTGAACGTTGCGGTATGTGCCGGAAGAATCTTGTCAACCTTGATAATCTTATATACGGTGTTACCGTTACGTCCCTCATTGTCAAGGGATTCGACAGGGGTGGATATTTCTCCCACCTGCAGGTCCCTTATTGCGTAGTAGTCCTGTGGCTTGAGCTGGTCTATCTCGAAATATGATGAACCTGTGTTCGGGTCGGCCATCTGTCCGCCATTGGTCCTCGTTGACGGGTCTTCTGAATAGAACCTTGCAGCGAGGTCGAATGGAATCTCGCCATCAACAAGTTTGGTGCGAAGGCTGTCAAGAGTTTTGAAAGCCTTGTCTCTGTCATCGGCAGTGTATTCCGGTTTGAGAAGGATGTGCCTTGCATTGAACATATCCCCCTTCTTGTCCAGTACTTCAATGATATGGAATCCGTCCGGAGTCTCAACAATCTGGGATACGATGCCCGGCTTGAGAGCCATTGCTGCATCTGAGAATGCTGGCCAGAAGATTGATTTAGAGGCCATTCCCAGCTCTCCTCCACGTCTTGCACTGCCAGGGTCCTGAGAATAGATTCGTGCGAGTGTAGAGAATTTCTCGCCGTTGATGATACGTTCCCTGATTGCAAGAAGACGCTCCTTTACTGCCATGTTTGCAGCTTCACGGTCCGGATAGATGCAAATCTGGCTAAGCTGATATTTGGCAGGAACAACAGGAAGATCCTCAGGGTCTGTGTTGCTCATATATTGTTCAACATCATACGGTGTCAGTTCCGGAATCTTGGCAGCGACCTTGTTCCTCATATCCTGAGTAAGGCTCTGCTCCTGAAGGGATTCCCTCCACTCCTGGCGAAGTCTGTAGAGGGGTTTGCCGAAATATTCCTCCACGGCTTCATCACCTCCGAGCTGGGTGCGAATCTGGTCGATACGGTTTCTCATCTCATTCTCCACCATGTCATTGTTGACTGTTAGAGAATCCAGACGTGCCTGCATCAGGAATAGTTTGGAAACCATCATCTGCTCCAAAAGTTCACAGCGCATATTCCTGTCGGACATCATTCCCTGCGCCCTCATCATCTGCACTTCCTCTTCCAGCTGGGAAAGCATGATCATTTCATTGCCGACCACAGCGATGGATTTGTCAATAATTCCGTTCGGATATTTCTGCGCCGATGCAGAAACGGCCGCAAGCGACAGCAATGCGGCAGCCAGTCCTTTCAAGATATGATGTTTAAATTCCATAATTAATATAT
>JALFNZ010000145.1 GCA_022774085.1 Bacteroidales bacterium | reverse complement strand
ATGGCAAAGACAAAGACAGTGTGGTTCTGCAAATCTTGCGGGAACGAAAGCCCGAAATGGATGGGACGATGCCCAGCCTGCGGGGAGTGGAATACGATGGTCGAAGAGACGGTGGCCACTGGGAAGGCAAGCCCCTCATCCCGGCTGGTTCAGGTCCCCGGAGCCTCACGCAAGCCTCTGCATCTGTCAGAGATAGATTCCTCGTATGAAAGTCGTATCTCATTGGGTAACGGTGAGATGGACCGTATTCTCGGCGGAGGTCTCGTGGAAGGTTCGCTTGTGCTGATAGGAGGTGAACCTGGCATAGGAAAGTCCACCTTGTCTTTGCAGATTCCGCTTCACTGCCCACATCTGAAGACCTTGTACGTCACGGGTGAGGAAAGCGCACGGCAGGTGAAGCTCCGTGCAGCCCGCATCGGCGGTGATGATTCCGACTGCCTCATCTACAGCGAAACCCTGATGGAGAATATTCTTGAGAAGGCTCGTGAAATCATGCCCGACCTGATGGTCGTGGATTCTGTCCAGACCATGTTTTCGCAGAATGTGGAGTCTTCGCCAGGCTCGATTTCCCAGATTAAGGAGACTGCCGCCCTCCTGCTCCGCTTTGCCAAGGAAACGGGGGTGCCGGTAATCCTAATCGGCCACATAACCAAGGAGGGCAGCATCGCCGGGCCGAAGATTCTGGAGCACATCGTCGATGTCGTCCTGCAGTTCGAAGGAGAAAACAGGGGTACATACCGCCTGCTGAGAAGCATAAAAAACCGTTTCGGTTCCACATCAGAGCTTGCTGTTTTCGAGATGACAGGCAAGGGACTCAGGGAGGTCAGCAATCCTTCCGAGATGCTCATCCCGATGCACCAGGAGGGACTGAGCGGAGTTGCAGTGAGCGCCATGCTTGACGGTACGCGCCCGTTTCTTATTGAGGTACAGTCACTTGTAAGCTCGGCTGCTTACGGCACGCCTCAGCGAAGCGCCACAGGTTTCGATGTCCGCAGGCTAAACATGCTGCTTGCCGTTCTGGAGAAAAGGGCCGGCTTCAAACTTAGCGTAAAGGATGTGTTCCTGAACATGGCGGGAGGCCTGAGGGTGAATGACCCGGCATGCGACCTGGCCGTAATCTGCGCAGTCCTGTCTTCGAATTTCGACTACGCCATTCCTTCGGACATCTGCTTTGCCGGGGAGGTCGGTCTAAGCGGTGAAATCCGCCCCGTTGCCCAGACAGACCGCAGGGTGATAGAGGCTGCCCGTCTCGGATTCAAGAAAATCTATGTCTCAAGTTACAGCTCCCTTGATGACGTCAAGCCGGAAGGCATCGAGGTCGTGAAGGTCGCCGACGTCCCGGCCCTCTGCCGTTCGCTTTTCCGCGGCTGAGGCCTTGCCCTGTCCGTTCCGACACGTATTTCTGCCCCTCAGCCCTCATTCCATAGCGATGGTGGCGATGATTTTGTCAATCAGTGGACGGACTTTCCAATTGGGTGAGGTACAATTGTTTACCATCACTGAGAATACTATAATATCTTCAATTCTGCCATCTCCTTCGCCCGTTGGAGAACAGCCCTCTCTTGTGAGGCCGCCCTCTTCCGCGGTGTAGCCTTCGGGCAGGATGTAACCGCTGTAGCATCTGACCCCGTTCATAGACCCGCTTTTCATCCGGATGCGGCGTCTGACTGATTCCGGGCAGCTTTTCATGTTGTAGGACAGTGTGCCGTTACCGCCGGGGCTCGGAAGTCCGCCCAGCCACATGTCAAAGGAAGGGGAGTGTGTCATTGCTGCGAGGAAACGGCAGAAATAATCAGGAGAAACCAGATTGCCCCTCGACAACCCGCTGCCGTCTTTTATGAAAATGCCCTTTGACATATCGATGCCAAGTCTTTTCCCAAGTATCTCTTCCAACGTGCTGATACTCTGAGGATAGAGTGAACTGCCGCCTAGCTCTGCACCGATTGTCCGCAGCAGGGTTTCTGCATAGACATTGTTGCTCTGGTGGTTGGTTTCGAATGAAATGCGCTCAAGTTCAGGTGATTGCGTTTTCCCAAGCACAACCAATTCCCGGGCGCTGCACTCCACGTCCTGAGATTCCCCACATGAGCATTCGTCCATCCATCCTGTTTGCAGTTTGAAATCTCCGGCGCCTTTACTGCATGAAATCCCGATGCTTTCGAGATATTTCATGAAATAGGTGGCGCAGGTGTATTCCGGAAACTTGTTGCTGCAGTCCACCTGTTTGCGACCCTTGTCACATGCGAGGGTGCCGCGTATTTCTGCAACTGGCGCAAATTCGCTCGTGAACATATACAGCTGGTCGCCGGTACCGGCAGCTCCGGTGGTGCAGGAATAACGGAAATCCATCCATGGAGTGTCCGGATAATAAGGCTTCATATCCACCACATCGCCTTCATTCTGGCCCGGTGCAACAGAGAACGACATCATATTCTCATAGAAAGATAATCCGCAAGTGCCTGCACCATAATAAGTTCCGATATCTTCCAATAACCATGTAGGTTCCTCCATGGCCCCTTCGAAATATCTTCCGTCGCCGATAATATAGCCATCAATCCTTTTTATTCCGGCCTCCCTGACCATCTTCCCCCATTGACGGAAAACGTTGTTCAGGGGCGAGGCTATGGAGTCCTTCGATCCGAGGGTAGGGTCCCCTCCTCCGACAATCCAGAGATTTCCATGGAGGGTGCCGTCGGATATTGTTCCGTCGCAGGCTATCGATGTGGTGAAGCGGTAATCCGGTCCGAGGGCATGCATTGCCGCCCCTGTTGTTATGAGCTTCATGTTGGATGCCGGAATGAGCATCTTGTCAGCATTCACTGAGGCGATTTCCTTCCCGCCGAGAGTCCTTGCACAAATCCCGACGATGCCCTGAATCAGTGCCGGATCGTCGGCTATTGCCCTGACGGATGTCTGTACTGAATTTCCGCTGTCGGAGTTGTTTTGTGCGCTAATATGTTGATTGGCTCCGCTGACAAAGGATAAAATGCTTATTGTCAGTACTATTTTTAATATCCTGTTCATAAATTACAAATTTGAATATTCCCATATCTCGATAAAAATCAAATTTGAATATTCCTATATCCCGATAAAATTTTACCTTTGCAAAGATATGGATTTTTTGTTTCTCCTCTGTGAATCTTGAGATTTGGAATAAATAACAATATAAGATTATGGCAAAAAAAGTATTGGTTTCCGGGGGTGCCGGATATATTGGCAGTCATGTTACTGTCGAGCTTATCAATGCCGGCTACGAAGTGGTGGTAGCAGACAATATGTCAAATTGCGACATGACCTGCTTCGAGGGCGTAAAGAAAATTGTCGGCAGGGATGACATTCCTTTCTATCAGATCGATTGTTGCGATTATGAGGCTGTGGATAAACTCTTTACAGAGCAGAAAATTGACGCGGTAATCCATTTTGCCGCTTTCAAGGCTGTGGGTGAGTCGGTTGCCGAGCCAATAAAATACTACAGGAACAATCTGGTCTCATTCCTCAACATCCTCGAGGTCTCAAAGAAGCACGGCGGCTGCAACGTCCTCTTCTCTTCATCTGCCACTGTCTATGGCGAGGCTGAGAAACTTCCTGTCACTGAGGAGTCTCCACGCCTTCCGGCTACCTCTCCTTATGGTAATACAAAACAGATGTGTGAGGACATCCTGCGCGACGTAGTTGCTGCCACCGCAGGTCTTTCAGCTGACGGTGAAGGCCCTGTCAAGGGAATTGCCCTGAGGTATTTCAACCCTATCGGTGCGCATCCATCAGCTCTTATCGGTGAGCTTCCTCGCGGTGTTCCTAACAACTTGGTTCCATTCATCACTCAGACTGCAATCGGAAAGAGAGAGTGCCTGAGCATTTTCGGAAATGATTATCCAACTGAGGACGGAACCTGCCTGAGGGACTATATCGATGTTGTCGATCTTGCAAAGGCACATGTCGCAGCTGTTTCTAGGATGCTTGACGGCAAGATGAAGAAGGATTACGAAATCTTCAACATCGGCACGGGCCGTCCTGTTTCAGTCTATGAGCTTGTGACTGCTTTCGAGAAGGTCAATGGCTTGAAACTCAATTATAAGTTTGCTCCGCGCCGTCCGGGTGACGTGGTTGCAATCTGGGCCGACACAGCCCTTGCCAACGACGAACTTGGCTGGAAGGCTGAGCGCTCTGTGGAGGATACCCTTGCCTCTGCATGGGCCTGGGAGAAGCATCTTGCAGGTAAATAAATCCGAAAATAAAACCGGCACATCAAATAATTTAAGTTTCGCATTTGGCGAAATTACCATATTTAGAGACCTTTAGGTCGACAGCAAGTCCCTTCCCCGGGGGAAGGGATTTAGGGATAGGTCCTCGTAGAAAGGGAAATGTGCGGTGGGAAGAAGTTTCGCAAGCGGCACAACCCTCAGGATCACAATAAGTTATAACTTGCGAAACTTGAG
>JALFNZ010000187.1 GCA_022774085.1 Bacteroidales bacterium | reverse complement strand
TGCCGCTTCAGAGACCACAGGTCTGAAACTCAATTATTTCACCGGCTACGCCAACCTTCCTGAAAGCCGTTACGATTTCTATTACGAATTCGAGGACGGCACCGTGGACCAGACCCAGGCAGAAGCTTTCACAGCCCTTGTAGATGAGAACATCAAGAAAGCGAACATCGAATACAAGGCAAAACGCGACAGTTTCCGCCTTCACGCCCCTGTCACTCACCGTTTGGAGAGCAATTCATTCAGCAAGTTCAAGGAGTACATCCTTGAGCAGACCAAGCAGGATGCATCCCGCTTCAAACCGAATGTCCTCGCCCAGAACGAAGAAAGGCACGAGGCCATCCGGAGGTTTGTTCTGAAGTGATTGATCCAGAGACGCCAACCCGAAAATCAAAAAAGTCTGTATATTTGCGACATGATAAAGGATTAGCCGGATGGCTATATTTGGAAAAGGAATTAGGTATTCAGCCCCTACTGAATGCCTTTTTCTTTTTTATACGAGAAACTAAATAGGAATTTCCAGACTGTAAAACCCTGTTTACAATTGAATCCGGACCGCAACTATACCTTTACCGCAAAGGAAAGGAAATGGCGACATTCGGCCTGAAATATTTGTGTTAATCAGCAATTAACAGTATTTTTGCGAAGGTTCGAGATGTTGAGTATCCTAATCCATTGATATTATGAACTCCGCAAAGATTGAATATATCATAATGTTAATCAAACTGTTTGCGCAACATTTCAGTTTGACTTTTCTTCAGGCTTATAAATACATAAGCCAGTATGGAGGAATTGAATATGCAGAACAGCACTATAATGTCCTGCATACATTGACGTTTCAAGACCAGGTTGAAGGACTTGCAACCTATTGCCACAGAATGGGAGGTGGATTGATATGATACTATACGTGCTTTTGACTTGTCTTCAGAGAAGATGAATACAATGAAGCTTGGGCCCGTTTTATTCTTGCTAATCGTGCAACAGAGGATAAAATACATGATTATGACATCGATTTTGAGACTTTTCTAAAGCGCATTCAATATCCTGAAGGTATTACATTCCAATGGGCTTTCTGCACGGAAACGGCCATAAAAACATTAAAGAGCATATGAAAGTAAGTCAACTAGATTTCGAATATATGCTGGAATGCCAGGAACGGGATATTGCTACAATTCTCGTGGAGGAACAAGGTATGTCAATCCATAAGGCTTTGGATATACTTTATACTTCAAAAACGTACTCCCTTCTTCATAATCCGGCTACCGGATTGTATTTTCAATCGCCAAGGTATGTGTATTCATTGTTGAAAGAAGAAATGAGCGGGAATGAGAATACTGAGGAATGTGACCGCACTTGAGTAGAAATATGTAAAAAGCCGCCATGTATCACGACATAGCGGCTTTCTCAATCAAACCACAACCGTTTCCGGTTTATATAAAGTTGAAAAACACGGGACCTAATAGGTTACTGTGTATTTTACTCCATTGATCAGTATGTTTTTACCAAATTGGGTACATTTAACCATAATACCTGTTGCTCCAGATAAATTGGAATCAAAAACAACCTCTTGATATGTCGTCTTACTAGCATCTGACGCATTAACAGGAGTAATAGTTCTACCCTCTCCTATGATCTTGCCATTTGAATCTACAAGATAAACCGTCAATATG
>JALFNZ010000156.1 GCA_022774085.1 Bacteroidales bacterium | reverse complement strand
TGCCTGCGTTGAGGACAAGGAAATTCTAAAAGGCGTGGACCTCACAATCCGCAAAGGCGAGATTCATGCAGTGATGGGCCCGAACGGAGCCGGCAAGAGTACGCTTTCGGCAGTTCTTGCAGGCAAGCCCCAATTCACCGTAACATCCGGCAGCATCACCTTCATGGGCCAGGATCTCCTTGCGATGACTCCTGAGCAGAGGGCATGGGCGGGCATCTTCCTTTCTTTTCAGTATCCCGTTGAAATACCGGGAGTTACCATCACTAATTTCATGAAGACGGCAGTGAATGCCCACCGTCAGGGAAAGGGACTCGAGCCCCTCAAGGCAGGAGACTTTCTTAAACTCATGCGTGAAAAAATGGCATTCGTGCAGATGAAGCCTGAGTTTGCCAAGAGGGAAGTGAATGTGGGCTTTTCCGGCGGAGAGAAGAAACGCAACGAGATTTTCCAGATGGCCATGCTCGACCCTACTCTCGCAATCCTTGACGAGACTGACAGCGGCCTTGACGTGGATGCACTTCGCATAGTCGCTAATGGTGTGAATGCCCTCCATACCCCGGAAAAATCAGCAATCGTCATAACCCACTACCAGAGGCTTCTGGACTACATAGTTCCCGACGTGGTCCATGTCCTCAAGGACGGAAAGATTGTCAAAACGGCGGGACGCGAGCTTGTCGCTGATATTGAAGAGAAAGGTTACGACATATATTAAAGTCTGATTATGAACGAATTGAACCAATTGACCGTCAGTTACGGCCAGACTCTGCAAAAGGTGTATGTGCTGGGGCCTGACATGAAGGCTGCCGGGCAGATCCCTTCCTCCATCACTTTGGAAAGGGATTCGCGCCTGGATGTGGTCCTGGTCATCCTCCCGGGAGCAGAGTGCGATATTCCGCTCTCGGTCAGGCTTGCCGGAGAAGGCTGCGAGGCCAATGTCTCGGGCCTGTATGTCTGTGACTCCAGTCAGAAAGTGAAGATAGCCGTGGACATGTTCCATGATGTGCCTCATTGCAATTCCCGTCAGCTTTTCAAAGGTCTGGCGGCGGGGAATTCGCGTGTGGATTTTTATGGGAAAATCGTGGTCGCCAAAGATGCCCAGAAGACGGAGGCCTATCAGGAGAACCACAATCTCCTGCTTTCGGACTTTGCCAAGGTTGACACCAAACCGCAGCTGGAAATATATGCCGATGACGTGAAATGCTCCCATGGAGCAACGGTCGGCAGACTTAATGAAGAGGAACAGTTCTACATGCGCTCCAGAGGAATTTCCCTCGAGGATGCCAAGGTGCTCCAGATGATTTCATTCGTCTCACCTGTACTTGAGCATGTCCATGATGTGGAACTCAGGGAGAAAATTGCCTCTGAGGTGGAAGCTTCTTTGAGGATGCTTGTATTTTAATTGTCAGGTATATGGTTACTAAACCAAATGTCAAGATAAATCTCGGCCTGAATGTCCTTCGGAAAAGGGAAGACGGTTTCCACGACCTGGATACCCTTTTCGTTCCATATTTTGAGATTTCAGATACTCTCGAGATCATCGCGGGCGATGATTACAGCCGCACTTCCGCAGCCCTTTTTGCAAAATATCCTGCTTCTGCCCACGCTCCGCAGATTGTCCAGGCGGTGTCTGAAGACGGAAAGGTTATGATAACCATAGCACGTGCGGAAGGTGTGGACTGGAATCCGCTCAAGGACTTGACAGTCAAGGCTTACAATGTCCTTGCCGAGGATTATGAACTTCCACCGGTGAAAATCTTCCTTGAAAAGACATCCCCGGTCGGCGCAGGTCTTGGCGGAGGCTCTTCCGATGCTGCCTTTGCCCTGAGGATGCTCAATGAATTGTTTACGCTCGGACTTGATGACCAAAGCCTTGCCGGATATGCCTCACGTCTTGGAAGCGACTGCGCCTTTTTCATATATAACCTCCCGATGCTCGGTCAGGGCAAGGGAGAAATCCTCACACCATACTCTCTGGAAGGCTTCGGATATGGCCAGGAAGGAGCTATGGACTTGCCGTTCACTGTGAAAGTCGTGGTGCCTGAAGGAATAGCCGTATCTACCGCCGAGGCCTATCGCGGAATCAAGCCCCAAGTCCCTCAAATCCCTCTTTCAGAGATACTTGCCTTGCCTGTTGACAAGTGGAAGGACTGCTTGGTCAATGATTTTGAGACCACCGTATTTGCAGTACATCCCGAGCTTGCCTCCATCAAAGATTCTCTCTATGAAAGCGGGGCAGTCTATGCCTCGATGTCCGGCTCGGGCTCAGCCCTGTTCGGCATATATCCGAAATAGCAGAATGCATTTGCTTAAAACTGATTAAAACAGAAAAGTGTGACGAAAAACGTTGCACTTTTTCTGTTTTAATCACTCTTTATTCCTTGATACTGCTTCCTTTGCCGGAAAAAAGCCATGGAAATCAGGAATATCAGAAAGACATCAATATGCCTCATCCTCCATACCTTGTTTATTGTCTTATCTTGCGGAATCGTCGAGGTGGGTGCTCCCCAGGATGATTCAAACGGTGTCTGGATTCATCCCTCCCAGGGAGAAAACGGAGGCATTCCCGGAGCAAAGCCTGTGTGTTATATGACCACTTTGGAATATCCTCCCGGTTATAATTGGAAGTCGGATCCCGAGGCAGGTCAGGTGAAATGCTCCCTTGTGGTGTATGCTGACGGAAAGGCAAAAATGAAACTTGCGGTAGGGGATAAGTACAATGTCAGTTCGGATGCTGATATGCACATGATGGTCCGGGGGCATCTTTTTACTGAATACTCGACTGATACCCAGACTATTGTGAAGCAGGATGGTGTTGAATCTTTCCGTTTCAGCGGGAGGGAGGACATTTGTGCCCTGACGATGGACGGGACTGACATCTATACATTGGGCAATTCCAGGACAGGCAGCGGTTTCAGCTACAGAAAGAATGGCCAGACCCTTCTTTCAAGGAAATACGCACGTGCATACGAGCGTTTGTATATTGATGAACAAGGCAAACTTTCATTCTGTTTCTGTGAATCAGTCTCATCACAATATTCTTCCCTGGAAAGGCATTATCTTGTAAATGATACGATTGTGAAGCAAGTTGCCATTAGGGACGATATAAGGAAAGTGTGGGATGTGGCCCCACATGGGGATGCTGTTGTATATATAGCTGGTGTCAGAGGCATAGAAGGCCTGCTGCTTGTCAATGGAGAGCATCTGACTGCTCTCGACATCCCGTCAGGGTCGTCAGTGCTTTCCGCAAGACTGATTCCATCGGAGGATTGCTTCTATGTTGAGGCCGTTGTACGTACAGGTAGTTCAGTAACGACTGTAATCTGGAAGGAGGGCATTATCCATCAGGTCTTTCCAGAAGGATTTACCCCATCTTTCTGTGGCTTGATTGAAGAAAGTCTATGTTGCATACTCAATTCCGGAACCGGAGGGGGCATTGTCAGCAAGGATGGAGAAAATTCAGCCCTGCCCGCAGGATATGTCACGATAGGGAAAAACCCTGCAGCTCTTGTTAACGGAATCCTGACAATAGGACTGTCCTCCACAATGGGGGGATTTCCTGCAATATGGAGGGAAGGAGAGGAACAGACATTGAAAATCAACGGGTTCATCTCATCAGTTTCATCATTCGGGGCTCTCCCATGAAAGGGTCCTGGAGCCGTCGGCGTTCACGCAAATACTCACCCTTAGAGTTTCTTCGGGGAGAAGGTCTTCAACATTTTCCGGCCATTCCATTATACACAGGTATCCGCTGTATATATAGTCCTCAAGCCCGATGTCCATGGCCTCTGAAAGCTTGTTGATGCGGTAAAAATCAAAATGGTACATTGGCTCTCCGTCCGCCTTCATATATTCGTTGATGATGGCGAAAGTCGGAGATCCGACGGGGTCCGTCACACCCAGCTTTCGGCAAAGAGCTGTGGTGAATGTCGTCTTGCCTGCTCCCATTGAAGCGTAGAAGGCCACCAGACGGTTGTCTCCTATCTTTGACAGGAACTCTGCAGCAGCTCTGTCAATATCTTCCAGATTCCTGATTACTATTTCCTGTTTCATACTGTCATTTTGCACATATCCCCGCAAAAATACAAAAAAATAAACAATGGGGATGTACAAAAGCCCCTCCCATTCATATCTGGCGGTCGAGGAAACGGTATCCGGCAGCTTCTGCGATGTGGTCCGGTTTAATATCTTCCGACCCTTCCAGATCGGCTATGGTACGGGAAAGTTTCAGAATCCTGGAACAAGCCCTTGCCGACAACCCCAGTCTTTCAATAATTTTTTCAAGCAGGCTGCTGCAAGCCTTGTCAAGATTGCAGAACGTTTCCGTCATCTTGTTGTCCATAGCAGCATTGCAGAATACATTCGTACCACTGAACCTTACTTTCTGAATTTCCCTTGCTCTGAGGACCCTCCGGGCAACGGCTTCGCTCGGTTCGGACCTTTTTCGCTCCACCAGCAATTTAGGATTGATGGGATGCATCCAAATTTGCAGGTCAATTCTGTCCATGATGGGACCTGAAAGCCTCGAAAGATAGGACAATCTTTGGGCTGGCGTGCATGTGCATCGCTCACCCTCTCCGTAATACCCGCAAGGACAGGGATTTGCGGCAGCCACAAGCATGAAGTCAGACGGAAACTCAATCTTTGATTTCAACCGTGAAATAACGACTTTCCTGTCTTCCATCGGCCCTCTCAGCACCTCCAATGTCCTTTTGGGAGCCTCACAGAACTCATCCAGAAACAGGATGCCGTTGTGTGCCAGGGATATTTCTCCGGGGAGGATGCTGCCGGAGCCTCCTCCAATCAAAGCAGCAATGGACGCGCTGTAGTGAGGTGCCCGGAATGGCCTGGACTTGATCAGCCCTCCTGTCAGATTTCCTCTTCCTGAAACTGAATAAATCTTGCTCGTCTGGATTGATTCTTCAAGGCTCATGGGAGGCAGGATTCCAGCCATAGCCTTTGCCAGGGAACTCTTTCCCGATCCTGGAGGCCCTATGAGAATGATATTGTGCCCTCCGGCAGCGGCAATCTCCGCACCCCTTTTGGCGCAATCCTGGCCTATGATTTCCGCAAAATCGGGAATACCCTCAAAACTTGTTCGTGAAGGCTCTTCCTCATATTCTCCGTATATGTTCTCTACCAGCCATTGAGTGCACGGAACTTCTCCTGACATAATGTCAAGCACCTGGGCGAGATTGTCCACCCCATATACTTCAATATTTTGGAAATCAACGGCTTCCAGTGCTGAGTTTCTTGGCAGTATGCAGCCTTTGAAGCCTGCTTTGGCCGCGAGTTCCACCGTGGGAATTGCCCCGGGAATCTCCCTGACCGATCCGTCAAGACCCAACTCTCCCATTACCAGATACTTGTCTAAAAGAGGCAGCTGACGCTGTCCGGATGCTGAAATGATGCCCAATGCAATTGGAACATCATATCCGCTGCCTTTCTTGTGCATGTCCGCTGGAGCCAGATTGATTACGATTTTTCTTCCCGGAATCCTGAATGCCATTGACTGAAGGGCAGTGATAGTCCTCAGAAGGCTTTCTTTCACAGCCACGTCAGCCAGACCGACAAGGTGGATTCCTATTCCGCTTGTGATGTCAATTTCCACAGTTACAGGGACGGCTTCGATGCCGATGCATTTTGCTCCGTAAATGATTGTCATGATTTTACCGTTTTTCCAGATGGTTACAAAAATGATATAACGGGCCAAATATCGTTTTATACGATCAAAAGGACTGCTAAAAACAGAAAAATGTGATAAATTTGCGACTGATAAATTATTTTGACAGTATGTTAAAAAAATCAATAGAGGCGGTCGGACGTTTTTTTCTTTTTTTAAAGATGGTTTTCCGGAAACCTGAAAAATGGAGCATTTTCTGGAAGCAATTCATAAAGGAAACCGATAAGCTCATAATGTCATCCATACTGATTGTCGGTGTAATTTCAATATTCATAGGCGGAGTTCTTGTCATACAGACGGCTTCCAATCTTGAAAATCCGATAATTGACAAGATGTACATAGGGTACATGGTAAGGGAAAGCCTTATTCTCGAATTCTGCTCCACCATGGTGGCACTCATACTCGCAGGTAAGATGGGCTCCAACATAGCCTCAGAGATAGGCAGCATGAGGATTACCGAGCAAATTGATGCTATGGACATGATGGGTATCAATTCCGCTGGCTTTCTGGTTTTGCCGAAAGTGGTGTCAGTCACTGTTTTAAGCCCGCTTCTGATGCTTATGAGCTTTGCTCTTGGCCTGCTTGGCGGCTGGCTTGTGGTTGATATTACTCAGATTATTCCGACAGCTTCATATATCACCGGAATAAAATCCTTCTGGAATGGGTTCTATGTATTTTATGGAGGCTTCAAGATGTCACTGTTCTGCTTCATGATTGCTTCCATTGCAGCATTCAACGGTTATTATGCCCATGGAGGTTCACTTGGAGTGGGACATTCCAGCACTAAGTCCATAGTGATAACCAGCATTCTGATATTGATGTCGGACCTCATTGTCACACAATTGATGCTCTATTGATGTCATCAATCCAAACAGACAAATCATGATCAAGGTTGAAAATCTCAATAAAAGTTTTGACGGAATTCAGGTTTTGAAAGACATCAATGTCCAGTATGAGCCTGGGAAATGCAATATGATAATTGGTGCCAGCGGTTCTGGAAAGACGGTGCTTTTGAAAAACCTTATCGGACTTCTTGAACCTGACAGTGGCGACATCTGCTATGGCGACAAGAAATTGTCCGAAATGTCCTATTATGAGAAAAAGTCATTGAGGCAGAGAATCGGAATCCTTTTTCAGGGAAGCGCGCTCTTCGATTTTGCCACCGTACTTGAGAATGTCATGTTTCCCATGGATTTCTTCACCGACTGGTCAGTCTCAGAAAAGAAGGAAAGAGCCAGATATTTTCTTGACAAAGTACATGTGACTGGCTCCGATGACAAATACCCGAATGAGCTCAGTGGCGGAATGCAGAAAAGGGTCGGAATCGCAAGAGCCATTGCCCTTAACCCGCAGTATCTCTTCTGTGATGAGCCGAATTCAGGTCTGGATCCCTACACTTCCATACTGATAGACAGACTCATCAGTGATTTGACACAGGAGTTCAACATGACCACGGTGGTCAACACCCATGACATGAACTCAATCCTTGAGATGGGTGACAAAATCGGATTTATCTACAAAGGGTCAATGTTGTGGCAGGGAGACAAAAACACAATTCTTCACACAGATTGTCAGGAATTGAGAGATTTTGTCTGCTCGAATACTCTTGCCAGGAACATTATCGAAGGTAGGGGTTAGAGCCTGAATCTCAAACCTGCTTCAAAGCCCAGCATCAACGGTCTGACTGTCCTTATGCTGGTCGGCTGTCCGTTATTGAAATAATACCTGAGACTTGGATCCAGATAGATGCCCAGGTGTTTGCCTGCAAGGAACTCAACGCCTGCTCCAACATTCACGGACAGCTGGGCGCCTTTGACACTCTCAACATGTATTGTGTTGCTGCTGAGTACATTGTATTTGTCAGCAAGGCATTTTTCCACGGCACCTCCGGCATAGGCATAGAAACGAAGATAGTCTTTGTTGATGATGTTGAATGCAACGTTTACAGGTATTCCGAAATAGTGCTGGCTGTTGCGGATGTCCGATGATTCGCTCTTGACTATGTTGCCTTCCTCATCGACCCGGGTGTATGTCCCGTAAAATTTCCTTTCAAGCAAACTGTATCTGACCCCTGTGGAAACGGACCACCTCGGTGTCAGGTCAAATCTTACTCCCAGTCCGAATGAAACCGGGATTCCGAAAGTGCTGCCCGTGCTGTTCTCTGTGATGCCGGTTGATACGTCGGCAGAAGGAAGCGACGGGCGTTTCATAAGACCGAATCCTCTTTTCTGATTGGTGCTGTTTGTGCCTGCAAGACCTGAAATCTCTATTGCGGCCTTGATTTTCTTTGTGTCCTTCGACTCATCTTGCTCCCAAAATACTCTGTCGGACCTGTTGGCAGATGACGCTTCATCGGTCTTTGACGGATGTGTAATTGCTTCAGAGTCTGGTTTTTGCTCAATCTGGTCACTGTTTTCAGTTGTAGAGATGTAATCGGTCGGGGTCGAAATTGCAGGGCTTTTGGCATTTGCCTCTCTTGTTGTAACTGTTGTCGTCGCTGTTGATGTCGTCGCTGTCGATGTCGTCGCTGCTTTAAATGTTGTCGCTGCTGTCGCTGTTGAAAATGTTGTCGTTGCCGACATAGGTTCGCAGAGCTTGACTTCAGGCACTTCAGCCATTGCAATCATATCCTTATCTTCCGTGATAATCTGATTGTCAACATTGCCAAAGATGAATCCCAGGATAAGGGATGCTGCGACTGCCGCTCCGATAGCTGCTCTTCTGAAGATGACCAGCACTTTCTTGCGTCGCTCAACCTTATCTATTCCAGACGAAACCCCCTCCCAGATACCGGTAGGAACTTCTTCCTGTCCTTCTTCCAGGATGGACTTGATCATCTGGTCAAAATTATTGTCG
Source organism: Bacteroidales bacterium (assembly GCA_022774085.1). Taxonomy (GTDB): domain Bacteria; phylum Bacteroidota; class Bacteroidia; order Bacteroidales; family UBA932; genus Cryptobacteroides. Next base: position 20,308 of record JALFNZ010000156.1, on the reverse strand, counting down.
TAATCAACCATTTTCTCTTTCCTTGATTTTATTCTGCAGCCATGCTCTCGCCCTGCTGAACTGAGTCCTTGAAGTCGTCTCCGTAATGCCAAGCATCTGTGCAATCTCCTTATGGGAATACCCTTCAATTGCGTACATGTTGAAAACAGTCCGGAACCCGGCAGGAAGTGTCATCACCAACTCCATCAACTCCTTATAGCCGATATTCTGCATCTGTGATACGGTCTCGGCCTTCATCCCCCGGGCAGTGTCAAGTTCATCGCTCATCTTCAGCGCATCTTTCTTTCTCAGGGACATAAGTGCCGTAGTTACGAAAATCCTCCTTGCCCATCCCTCGAAAGAGCCGTCTGCCTTGTATGTGTCGATTCGGGTAAACAATGTGATGAAACCGTCCTGCAGAATGTCTTCTGCCAGTGACCTGTCCTTGACATACCTTATGCAAAGAGGGAACATACGGGGCGCCAGACGATCAAACAAGATCTTCTGGGAAGCCCGGTCTCCTTTTTTGCAGGCATCAATCAACTGAGAGTCAAAGAGTTCAGCCACGGTTGCAAATTGGCCCAGTTACAATTCCCATTGTCAGCGAATCTGAGACAAGATGCAGCACGGGCCATTAATGTTGCATCTTAATGTCAAATTTCCCAAATTTATACAATTGTTACGGAATTTGCATATTATTTTTTTGTGATTTTGTCATGGCCCTGCATTTGCAGGACAAAAAATTCTGTGTAAATTTGAAACTTTAGTCTTATATTTCTGATAAATGAAACCGATAATTAAGATATTGTCTGTATGTCTTGTTGCTATTTTGGCGGATTTTGGAACTTGTCTGCATTCACAGTCTGTTCCAAATCCGGCAATAATCGAGAACGTAGTACTGGATGCTGTAAATAAATATAACGAGAGGGATTTTGACGGAGCCATAAGACTTTTGGAGACAGTCGTTGAGGCTGATTCATCCAATGATGCCGCCTGCTATTATCTCTCGCTTTCATACCTTGGAAAAGGAGATGCAAAAAAAGCTGAGGAATACCTTTCACGCGCAGTGGAAGCAGACCCGAAAAATTTCTGGTACCGCTATCGTCTGGCAAATCTGTACAGCCTGACCTCAAGGGAGGAACTGACAATCAGCCTTTATGAAAAACTGGTTGAAGACTATCCGCGTAAAAGTGAACTGTACTTCGACATGGTCGAACTGTACTCCTCACAGGGAGAATACCAGAAAGCCCTTGAGACTCTGGACCAGGTGGAAACAATATTCGGCAAGAATGAGTCCACGACAGTATTCCGGTTCAATCTTCTGCACAAACTTCAGAAAAATGACGAAGCCTTTGCATGTCTTGAAGAATTCAACAAGGAATATTCGTCACCTTATGTGCTATCGACTCTTGCCGAATGGCAAATGTCCATGTACAATGATTCCACCGCCCTTGCATACTATGATGAGGCCCTGGACCTTGCTCCGGATTATGTTCCTGCCATTCTGGGAAAGGCCGAGACATTGAGGATGACAAGGAAATATGACAAATTTTTCAATGTCCTCAACCAGATTGCCGCTCTGGAGGACTATCCTGCCGCAGGCAAAAGCGATTATATAATGGCAATAGTCCAGCATTCGGATCCCAAATTCCTCCAGACATTCGGCCCGCAGATGGACTCGGTGATGAACAGCCTCATTCAGGTACATCCAACGGACAGCACCATCCTCAGGACATCAGCCGTTTATTATTACTCTACAGACCGCAAGCAGAAGGCAGGAGCCTTCTTTTCGCTCAACAAGGACCTTTGGCCAGACAGTTATGACATCAATGCTGAATATATTGAATATCTGATGTATGCTCAGCAATGGGAGGAATTGTCCGAACAGGGACGCAAAGCCTTTGGGCGTTTCCCGTCCGAGACCGTTTTCCTTGAGATGGCCAGTGTGGGGGATTATAATTTGAAAGAATACGACAGGGTGCTGGAAATATGCCACACAGTGTTGGAAAAGGCTCCGAATGACAGTTCTGCCACCTTGAGGGCATGGTCCACAGCCGGAGACATCTACCATCTGAAGGGCGATTCCAAAAAGGCATATAAGGCTTATGAAAAGGCATTGAAGATAAATCCAAACTATGTCTATGTGCTGAACAACTATGCATATTACCTCAGCATTGAGGGCAAGAATCTCAAGAAAGCATACAATATGAGCAAGAAGGCCGTTGAGGCTGAACCGGACAATTCCACCTATCTCGACACTTTCGGGTGGATTCTGTTCCTTCAGGGCAAGGCTTTGGAAGCCAAGCCCTTCTTCAAGCACGCCATGCTTTACGGCGGGAAGGAAAGCGCGGTGGTCATGGACCATTATGCTGAGGTTTTGTATGCCCTGAAAGAATACGACCTTGCATTTGTCTATTGGAATCTTGCCAAGCAGAAGAACGACGGTTCCATCCCGGATCTGGATGAACGGATCAGTCAAAGAAAACAAGCCGTCAATAAATGATCGAACTCAGATGAAAAGACTGTTTACCATTATTTTTTCACTTTTTTGTTTTGTTGCCTCAGTTTCTGCTCAGAATGTCAAGGCGAGCCAAGACAAGAAGGCCCGTCTTGAACGTGAAATCGCAATCATAGACAAGCAGATAGCAGCCAACGCTTCCAAAAGCAGTTCAAAGCTTTCGGAGCTTGAGCTCCTGCGCAAGAAAATCGAGAACAGGAAAGCCCTTCTGGATGAGGCTGACTCTGAAATCCGCACCTATGATGCAATGATAAGCAAAGCAAAAAAGCAGATGGATGCCCTTCAGGCAAGGGTGGACACTCTTTCCGAGCACTATTCCCGTCTGATCATGTCGGCTTACAAGAACAGAGATACCCGTTTGTGGTACATGTACATTCTTTCCAGTGACAACATTGCCCAGGCATTCCGTCGCATGAGCTATTTCAAGAATCTTTCAAATCAGATGAATGCGGATGCCCGCCGGCTCCAGCAGGCGAAGGATGAACTTGCAGAGCAAAAGGAGGCAATGGATGCGCTCAGGAGTGATGCACAGAAAGTGCGTCAGGAGCGTGCCTCGGAACTGAACCGGCTGAAGGCAGAGGAATCGGAAGCCAACGCCGTGGTCAGACAGCTTAACAGAGACAAGAAGAAATACCAGTCCCAGCTTGCTTCAAAGAAGAAGGAGGTTGAGGCCCTCAATAAGGAACTCGCCCGTTTGGTTGCACAGAGTATGAAACAGCAGGGTGGAAAATCGTCCAAGTCCGATCCTCAGGCGGTGAAACTCTCCTCAGAGTTTGCCAAGAACAAAGGTAAACTCCCGTGGCCGGCAGAAGGCCCTGTGGTGGATCATTTCGGCCAGAGATTCCATCCGGTTTACAAGAATCTCAAGCTGCCGCCGAAGAATGGCATAGAGGTGGCCCTTGACAAGGATACTCAGATCAAATCCGTATTCGACGGAGTTGTGAAGCAGATAATGGTTCAGCCAGGATACAATATTTGTGTAATCATACAGCACGGCAATTATTTCTCTTTCTATTGCAGGCTGAAAAGCACAACAGTGAAGGCAGGAGACAAAGTATCCACCGGGCAGACTATTGGTGTAGTTGATACTATGAACGGCCAGACGAGGCTCCATCTGGAAATCTGGCAAGGAAGCCAGCCTCAGAATCCTCTCAACTGGCTCAGATAAACTATTCGTTTTTATGAAGAAAAAGAAAACAGTGTTTCTTACCGGTGCCACTGGAAACATGGGTTGGGCCGGTTTCAAGGAACTTTATTCCCGCAAAGATGAGTTTGACATCAGAATTCTTGCCCGCAAGAGCAATAAGAATATTAAGAAGTTGTCACCATATATGGATGATCCTTCAGTAACCGTCGTTTGGGGAGACCTTACCGTATATGATGATGTGCTGAAGGGAGTTGAGGGTTCCGATTATGTCCTTCATGTGGGAGGAATGGTATCCCCAGCTGCCGACTATTATCCGGAAAAGACGCTCAGAGTCAATGTCTTGTCGTCTGAATATGTGTCTAGGGCCGTCCTTGCTCAACCGAATGCCGATGATATCAAGGTCGTATATATTGGCTCCGTTGCCCAATATGGTGACCGCCGTGCCCCTTTCCATTGGGGACGTACCGGTGACCCGGTTCTTGCCAGCAGGTATGACATGTATTCCGTATCGAAGTGCAAGGCGGAGAAAATTATCGTCGATTCCGGGATAAAACATTGGGTGTCAATACGTCAGACAGGCATCCTCTATCCGGAGATATTGAAGGTGGTCAATCCTACAGCCTTTCATGTGCCAGTGTCAGGCATGCTTGAATGGGCGACTATCGAGGATTCGGGAAGGTTGCTGGCTAATGTATGCTCGGACGATGTGCCGGAGGAATTCTGGAATCGTTTCTACAACCTCAGCAGCGGTGAGCAATACAGGATGACCAATTATGAATTCGAGACAAGGATGCTCACCTCACTCGGCCTGCCTAAGCCTGAGAAAGTATTTGAGCCAGAGTGGTTCGCAACAAGAAATTTCCATGGAATGTGGTACACTGATGCCGATGAGCTTGAAAAATATCTGCATTTCAGGGCAAACATCCCTGTGGATGATTACTTCAGGCAAATGAAATCAAAGCTTCCATGGTATTACTCTCTTGCTTTCCTTGCTCCTGCCTTTGCCATCAAGTTGTTTATGAAACCGCTTGCCTTCGACAAACAGCTCGGAACCCAATATTGGGTCAATAATGATCCGGAGAAGCTTGAAGCCTATTATGGATCTAAAGAAGAGTATGAAAGCATACGCAATTGGGCTGATGTCATTCCGCCTCACTATGAAAAGAACATCAGCAAGGCCGCAGGCCAGATACATCTTTTGGAACATGGCTGGGACGAAAGCAAGGCTCTGGAAGAGCTGACCGATGATGAACTTGAAAGTGCAGCAGTCTTTCGCGGAGGTCATTTTGTCCGTCATCTTGAAGGGTCGATGTGTGAATGGGAGTGTGAACATGGTCATCTCTTCCTTGCTTCGTTGGAGTATGTCCTTCTTGGAGGGGGCTGGTGCATAGAGTGCAATCTTGACAAATGGACCACCGAAACCGGAGCGTCAAACCGTTTCGTCTCCCAACTTAAACATTGACCTATAAACAGGTGCTGACAAAATAACGTCCTATTTTGGCTGGACGAGGGCGACTGTGCCCGGAATACTTTCATCCGGCTTGCCCTTCAGGTAGATAATTCTTTGATTGGAACTACCCCTGAACAGCAGTTCGCGGTCTTTCAGTGCTTCAATGAACGGTCCGTCAACAATCACGTCAAGATAAGGCAGAATCATTGACAATCTCTCATCCGCAAGAATCTCCTCGTACGTGAATCCGGTATAGCACCAAATGGTCTTTCCGGACCTTTCCTTTATTTTTCTGGAGAGTTCGGTAAAGGCTTCAACTTGGTATAGTGGATCCCCTCCGGAAAAGGTGACATTGCTGAACTCATCATCCAGAATAAGCTCAAGGAGCTGGTCCACAGACATTTCCTTTCCGCCGGCAAAATCCCATGACTGTGGGTTATGACATCCCGGGCAATGATGTGCACATCCCGCACAATAGATGGAAGTGCGCAGCCCCGGTCCGTCGGCCATCGTTTCTTCAAGAATGTCCAGAACCCTGATGGTCCCGGACATCCCTGTTTCTTGTACAGACATCTGAAAATATGCTATTTGTGTACCACGCGGTCTTTAAGTTCCGCCAATTTTGCGCTGTTCCATCGGTCCGTGGTTCCCACCAGATAGCCTGTAATCCTCTGAAGTTTATCAATCTTGGCACTTCCGCAGTGAGGACATACATCAAGGTCAGGGTCGGCATTTTCAAATCCGCAATCCATACAGCGGTTGCGGTTGTGGTTCACGGAACCGTATCCGATATTGTATTTGTCCATCAGGTCAACTATTGCCATGATTGCCTCTGCATTGTGGGTTGCATCTCCGTCAATCTCAACATAGAAGATGTGGCCACCCCTTGTAAGGTCATGGTATGGAGCCTCCACCTCAGCCTTGTGCTTTGGAGTACATTTATAATATACAGGCACGTGGTTGGAGTTGGTGTAATAGTCCTTGTCTGTGATGCCCGGAATGATGCCGAATTTCTTCTTGTCCATTCTTGTGAACCTTCCGGAAAGGCCTTCTGCAGGAGTTGCAAGCACACTGAAATTGTGCTGGAACATCTCTGAGAACTCGTTCGCCTTGTCTCTCATGTAGGTCACTATCCTCAGACCCAGTTCCTGAGCCTCTTCAGACTCTCCATGGTGCTTGCCTACAAGGGCGATGAGAGCCTCGGCAAGTCCGATGAATCCGATTCCGAGGGTACCCTGATTAATAACAGACTCAATGCTGTCATTCTCTTTGAGGTTCTCGCATCCGAGCCAGAGGGCACCCATCAAAAGAGGGAACTGTTTTTTGAGAGCCGTCTTCTGAAAGTTGAACCTTTCATTGAGCTGTTTTGCAGCAATGCCCATAGCCCAATCAAGTTTGTGGAAGAACGTGCCTATTCTTTCCTGCATGTCCTCGATGCCCATGCATTCGATGGCGAGCCTTACGATATTTATAGTTGTGAATGAAAGGTTACCCCTTGCGATTGAAGTTTTAGGTCCGAACCTGTTCTCGAATACTCTGGTGCGGCATCCCATGGTTGCGCACTCCCACTGGTAACGCTGAGGGTCGTCAGCTCTCCAGAGTTCGTGCTGGTTGAACGGAGCATCCAGGTTGATGAAGTTAGGGAAGAACCTTCTTGCAGAAACCTTGCAGGCGAACTTGTAGAGGTCATAGTTCCTGTCTTCAGGCAGGTAGCTGACGCCACGTTTTTTCTTCCATATCTGGATAGGGAAGATCGCTGTCGAGCCGTTGCCTACACCCTCATATGTCGTGTTGAGGATTTCGCGGATGACACAACGGCCTTCTGCTGAAGTGTCCGTTCCATAGTTTATGGAACTGAAAACCACCTGGTTGCCACCCCTTGAATGGATGGAGTTCATATTATGTACAAAGGCCTCCATTGACTGGTGAACCCTGCTCACTGTCATGTTGATTGCATGTTGTACGATGCGCTCGTCACCCTGAATGCCGATAAGGTCGCGTTTGATATAGTCATCAATCTCAATATCGTTGAGCCTGCTGAAATCTTCTCCGTAAAGGTCGCTGAGTTTCTCGATCTCCTCGTGGAATGTCCTTCTTACGTACGGTGCCATATAGAAATCGAATGCAGGGATTGCCTGCCCGCCATGCATCTCGTTCTGGACTGTTTCCATTGAGATACAGCCAAGGATGCTTGCAGTCTCAATCCTCTTGGCAGGGCGTGACTCGCCATGTCCGGCGAAGAAACCGTTCTTGAGAATCTTGTCAAGCGGATGCTGGACGCAAGTAAGGCTCTTGGTAGGGTAGTAGTCCTTGTCATGGATATGGATATAGCCATTCTTGACAGCTTCTTTAACATCCTCTGAAAGGAGGCACTCGTCCACGAAAGATTTGGTTGACTCGGAGGCAAACTTCATCATCATGCCCGCAGGAGTATCTGCGTTCATGTTCGCATTTTCTCGTGTGATGTCAGTTGCCTGAGCTTCGATGATCTCCTTGAAGATTTCACGAGACTTGGCCTTTCTTGCAAGGTTCCTCTGGTTGCGATATGCAATATACTTCTTTGCGACTTCTTTTCTGGGGCTTCTCATAAGCTCCATCTCCACCTGATCCTGGATGTCCTCCACGCTCATTTTCTCTGTCTCGATCTTTGAGATGACAGAGGCAATTTCGGCTGCCAGAACAATGTCCTCGCCTTCATCTGTTACATTCATTGCCTTAAGGATGGCATCGACAATCTTTCTGTTGTCGAACAATACTTCGCGACCGTCGCGCTTGATGACTTTCTTGACCATATCGGGTGAATTGTTTAGTCCGGATGCAAACGAACCGGATTATAGTGTTGCTTAACTTGTTGGGGTGATTTTGTCGTCGATGGGCTTCTCCGACTGTTTAGCAAAGATAAATCATATTATTCGAAGAAACCTAATATGTTTGTCAAAAGTTATTAACAATCGTAAAAATAGCCTGTTAAGTCGATGACTAACAGGCTATTAAATATAGTATCAAAATTGAATTTATCCAAATTGGCTAACATTGTTGTTATGATGCGCCATCGGCATAGGCAAGGCATCATCCCACAAGCCAGACAAGCACGTGACGGTCGAAAGTGATGTATTCCAGCTCGAATTCTTCCTCGTGTTCATCTTTGTGGATGAAGGTGGCTTCAAGCTCACCTTCTCCTTTCGGACGGAATTTTTCTACCTCGATTTGCTCTGCGAAATCAACTCTGTTCTGGGACATCCTCTTGAAGATGGCCTCTTTAGCACACCAATAGATGGCAAGCTGCTCATTCCTCTTTTCCACATCCAAATCCTCTATCTCGTCTTCCGAAAGAGCTTTCTTCTCCACTGCAGAGAAATCCCTGTCGAGCGACTCGATGTCAATGCCAAGGTCGTCCTCGTCATGTGTTATGATTGCCACGTATTTTTCAGTGTGGGTGATACTTATGTTTGTGACACAGTTTTCAAGATATGGCTTGCCGTTGTCATGATGGTTCAGGTACATCTTTTCCTCAAATACTTCGTTCAGCAAAGCCCTCACTGCCAATTTCTGTTTTCTCTGACTCTCGCTTCTGATGAGAGAAATCTCCTCCATCTCATCATTCGGGACTGAACTCAGAGCCCACAATTCATCTTCGGTCTCCGTTATCTGCCAGACCGCTATCTCTGCCTTGTTTTCAAGTTTCTTTCTAAGATAAAGTGCCATATATAGTATATAAGGTAATCAAAATTCATGAAACAATACTGCATGGGACTCCAATGTACGACAAACCGGTGTGTGCAGACCATGCACACACGCAATAACCAGCCTCTTCCGAAGCAGAAGGGGCGCCCATCACCATATAAATTGTCTGGGACAACGGATCATCCGACTTGGCATCCGCTGAGAAATTCTGTTCTGTCAATATTGGACTGGGAGGTTCCACGTTTCAATCTGTATTTGAATCGGCGACAAATATAGTAAAGAGTTTTCAATTCGTAAAATTTTATTTCAATCTGTAGGCGAAAGTAGTGTAGAATCAGTTGAAAAGTGCTATATTTGCCTTTCCAATGTGGAACGATTTTTAGGTATTAATATTATGGAATTTTTGACAAACGAAAAACTCGTAATCGTAGGTGCCGGCGGAATGATCGGCTCCAACATGGTTCAATCAGTGCTCATGCTCGGTCTTACTCCGAACATCTGCCTTTATGACATCTATGAGCCAGGTGTGCACGGCGTTTATGACGAAATGTGCCACTGCGCTTTCCCAGGTGCAAACCTTTCTTACACAGTTGACCCTGAGGTTGCATTCACAGGAGCCAAGTACATCATCTCATCAGGCGGAGCACCTCGCAAAGAGGGCATGACACGTGAGGACCTCCTCAAAGGTAACTGCCAGATTGCAGCTGATTTCGGTGAGAACATCAGAAAGTATTGCCCTGATGTCAAACATGTTGTGGTAATCTTCAACCCGGCTGACGTTACAGCCCTTACAGCTCTCATCCACTCAGGTCTCAAGCCAAACCAGCTTACTTCACTTGCAGCTCTCGACTCAACCCGTCTTCAGCAGCAGCTCGCTCAGGAGTTCGGTGTTCAGCAGGACAAAGTCACTGACGCATATACTTACGGTGGTCACGGTGAGCAGATGGCTGTATTCGCATCAAAGGCGAAGATTGACGGCAAACCTCTTTCAGAGCTTCCTCTTTCAGCAGAGCGTTGGGCTGAAATCAAGCACATGACTACCCAAGGAGGTTCAAACATCATCAAACTCCGTGGACGTTCGTCATTCCAGAGCCCTGCTTATCAGGCAGTCAAGATGATCGAAGGTGCAATGGGCGGTGAGAAATTCAACTGGCCTGCAGGATGTTATGTAAACTGCGACAAATGCGGTTACAAGAATGTGATGATGGCAATGCCTACAGTAATCGACGCTGACGGTGTTCATTTTACTGCACCGGAAGGAACAGCTGAGGAAATGGCAGCACTTCAGGCATCTTACGAGCACCTCCAGAAGATGCGTGATGAGATTATCGGACTCGGAATCATCCCACCTGTAGATGAGTGGAAAACTCTCAATCCGAACCTCTAATCGTCAAAAAAGGCAGGATTTTGTTTGATTTTGCAACAAAATCAAACAAAATTTCATAGACCTATCGCCCTTGGAAGTACGTCCAGGGGCTTTTTTTGCAAATAGCCGTGTAAAATTTCGGTACACGGATATTTACCAGGAACTTTGCGGCAGACAAAATACAAATGATATGGTACGCATTCAAAACAGATTATTGCCATTTGCCGCATGTTTCCTTGCCATGACGACATCATGTGAGATTATAGATGACGATCTCAACAAGCATCTTACACAGGAACAGGACAGTACGAGTATCAGCCTCAATTCAGTAGCTGACATTCTTGCAGCCGTCCCGCTCGACAGAATCCATCTTTTGGAGGTATATCGTGCCGTGAGCACATCCTCGACAAACGGTTATGACGAGGAATACACGATGAAAGACCTGTTTTCCAACCCAGGGGCAGGCGTTGGGGAAGAGGGTTCTTCTACCAAGGTGGCTGAATTCCAGTCCAATCCTCTGAGAAAGCTGATAGAAAAGCATGTACGCAGCACAGCATCAGTCAAAAGTTCCGGCAGTGAGGCGCCTCCTGTCGGTGATCCTGACAGCTTTCTCAAAGCCCTGACCGAGTCCGATGTGCAGATTTACTGGCCATATTCGCAACAATGGGACGAAAAGACAATGCCAATCATCACTTTCGACCCTGAAGACGGAGGAGAAACCAATATTGGATATAGGATAATATTCAATGAAGACGGTTCTAGAGATGTGGAAACTGTCATCGTGGATGAGAAAATGGCGCAAGATATGCCAGTATGGGTTGTAAATCGTAATTCAGATGCGGAATTCACATCTTTGGAACTTTTAAGAAGGCAGGACCCCGAATGGGGGAACGGAGGTGGAAACATTGTTGTCAAGCCTTCGCCCCAGTCTCCTGTCAAATCTTCAGACCAGTCACTTAAAGCGTTGATTCTCAAAGATTTTACAATGAAGCGGAATTTCGATTCGTGGTTCTGCGGAGGTTCGGAGTTCTGGATAAAAGCAGGCTATGTAAAAGATTTCACTGCTTCCACCGAAGCTGAGCTGCGTCTGTATAATCCCACAATCACGGACTTCCTCGTAGTGGTCAAGAGAAATCAGCTGGGTATTCCTCAGCCTTTCAATGCCATGCTTGTGTCGGACTGGAGCGACCAGATGACACATTGTGCCTTCATGATTACGGAAGATGATGGAGGCACCAGGACTGAATGGAAATGCACGGCTCTTGTCAGGATTGCCTCCAAAAGTTACGGTGTGGAGATGAATCTTCCGTTCAACAAAAGGGATGACATTGTATGGCGGGGACAGCTTGCCAGTAAGTGGCTCGATTCAAACAGCGATATCACTTCGCACTTCGGCGATGTTGACATCACTTTTGAGGTTCAGGAATATGGGCGCTGAGAGTCATTTCGCATTTGCTGCAGTCGAAGCCCAGGGCAAACCTGCGGCCGTTGTTCACAAGGAACAATTTTCTGCTGTCACGGCAGTTCTTGAGGCAGATGCCGAGCTCGTGCCTGATGCAATATTTGGTGCGCATCAGTTCTGCATCAGCCACTGGAGCGATTTCGTAAGCCATTCCTATGATCTTGGCTCCTGACTGGATGTAAATGTTCCCGGATAAATGGTTTGATACATTCTGACGGTAGTCCGCTGCAGATTCTGGGAACATTACAGAAGGCTTACTGTCGGTTACGCGATAAAGAGCCTTGCTCTTGCAGGAATGATTTTCAAGCAATTGGGTGATTGAGCGGCGGATACCGTTCAGAAAAGATGCACTCATCAATGGGATTTCGGCATCATCATCAGGAGGCTGCGGGACGAACCTGTAGTGCAGGGAAGATTTGCCCAGCTGGTTCATTATCAATGACACCATTCTCTCCCTGTTGGATGCCAGAGTGTTTCCTGCATCAAAGACCTCGCTCACAGACCTTCCGTCCTCTGATGTGGCATTTGCCCTGACAAGGAAAGATTTCTGGTCAGACATGCTGAATTCCAGACGAAGGCTCACTATTATTTCCCTTATACTTTTGTTCCTTTCGATTTCCTTTTCGAAAGCAATGCTGATATTGCGGAACAGCTTTGCTCCGATATATAGAGAAGGGGTGCTTTTGCACCTTACAGTATTGCCTGAGCAAACATCGCCGCGGAATCCTACGACGGTGGAATCTGCTGCTACGAACGAAAATCCGTCTCCATTTGCCAGGTCAAGTTTTCTGCCTTTGGAGTCAACTTCCAGCCAGGACTTGTCCCGGGACAGCTTGCAGACAGTTCCAAGGTATTCTCCCATGGACTTGGCTGCCTCCATGCTTGCCCATTTCCCTTTGGTTGCGTCAATGAACAACGTAGTGTAGCCTCGGTTGAAAGTCTTGGACAAGTCAGGGGTGAAGCCGCCGCTTACTGTGCCGAATGAGGACCTTGTGAAAGTGGCAGGATGATTACTTACCAGACGGTTGAGCTCGGAAGAGTAATCGCTGACCACATTCCTGACATAGGACTCGTTTTTCAATCGTCCTTCAATCTTGAATGAAGAAACACCTGCATCAGCAAGTTCTTCTATCCGGTCTTTCAGATTAAAATCTTTCAAGGAAAGAAGAGCCTTGTCCCGGACCAGCACATTGCCCTGCGCATCGACCAGGTCATATCTGGACCTGCAGGCCTGGATGCAGGCACCTCGGTTGGCGCTTCTGCCGGCAATCATCTGGGAAAGATAGCACTGACCACTATAGCAGACGCAAAGTGCGCCGTGTACGAAAAATTCCAGTTCACAACTTGTCGCAGCCCGTATTGCCCTTATCTGTTCCAGAGAAAGCTCCCTTTCCAGAATCAGCCTTGAAAAACCGAGGCTTTCCAGCCATACGGCATGTTCCGGAGTCCTTATCGCACATTGGGTGGACGCATGTAGGGGCAGGTGGAAGGAAGAGTCCCTGCGTGCCAATTCAACGAAGGCAAGGTCCTGGACGATGATTGCGTCTGCTCCTGCCTCCTGGACCTGCATCATCTGCCGTGAGGCATCTTCGAGGTCATCTTCATATAATATGGTATTCAAGGTCACAAATATACGTGACCCGAATTTGTGCGCATAATTGCACAAGGCAGCCAGGTCTTCGATTTCGTTTCCGGCTGCCTGTCTTGCTCCGAACTTCGGTCCGGCCATATACACGGCATCGGCACCGCAATCAATTGCCGCGATGCCGATGTCCATATTTCTCGCCGGGGCGAGAAGTTCGAGTTCAATCATCTGTTAGAGGGTCTTGAGCTGCTCAGCAGCAGTTGCTCCGAACTGAGGATCGTTGACGATTTTCTCGTAGTACTCCTTTGCTTTGGCTTTGTTGCCAGCTTGCTGGTAAAGAACAGCCACTGTGCAGATTACGCCTGCTGCATCTTTAGCCTTAGGAGAAATCTCAAGATATTTCTCATACAGAGCGATGCAATCATTGTTCTTTCCGAGCTTCTGAGCTGCACTTGCTGCAAGTTTGTAAGCATTTGCATTTTCGAGGGCCTCGTTTGATTTTGCTGCCAGATCCATAACAGCCTGATAGTTCTTAGCTTTGAGGGAAGCCTGTGCCTTCATGAGGAAGATCTGAGAGATCATCTTGTTGGCATTTGCCTCCTGACCGTTTGCCTTTGCAGTCTCGAGAGCTTCAAGAGCGTCGTCGAGCTTGCTTGATTTCATATATGCCTGTGCAAGCTGAATTGCAGTATTTCCATTATCAGGGTCAAGCTCAAGCACTTTCTTGAAGTTTGCTGCAGCCTCGTCATAGTTCTTTGCAGACATGGCAGCCTTTGCATCTGTGTTGTATTTGAGTTTCCAGGTCTGGCCTGTGAGTTCAGCGGCTTCTTCTGCAATTTCAGCCTCGCCATAGGTCTCCGCTACTGATTTTGCCTTCTCGAATGCAGTGATGGCTGCTTCAAAATCCTTGGCATTGTAAAGCTCCTTTGCAATTGAAAGTGAAGTTGAACAAATGGCTTTCTTGCAATTGTTTACAAGGTCGATAGCATCATCTCCGAGTGTCTCGGCCATTGAAAGTGCATTCTGGAAGTGCTCCAGAGCCAATGCATTGTTCCCCATCTGAAGCTCCATAGCTCCGTTGTTGTAAGTCTCAGTTGCCTGTGCCAGATCCTGTGCAGACACAGTAACAGCCGACATAACGGCTGCAGCTACAATCAGTAAAAACTTTTTCATTTTTAAGTATTATTAGTGTTTATAATTTGTCCATTTGTGCCCATAATCAGAGCATAAATGCAAAAATAGGGATTTTTTGTGTTATTTTTGCAAAAGACAACAAGAAACATACTAAAAATGATTGAGAAAAGATTTTTTGCATTGTTTTTCGGGCTTTTTCTTGCCTTATCTTCATTCGGACAGGAGCTTCCTAAGTTTCCGTCCGATCCCGCAGTCAAACATGGAACTTTACCCAACGGAATTTCCTGGTATATAACTTCAAACCCTTCTGCCAAATCAATGGCAGATTTCGCCCTTGTTCAGAAATGCGGCCTGAATAGTGCTTCACAGGATAATGACCCGGTACTGGCAGCACGGAAATCACTTACCTCCCTTGCACATATTCCAAATCCACAGAAATTTCTCACTGACCATGGTATTGCCCCAAGCGAACATGGTTATGTCCAGGTGACCGACGATGCCACCATCTATCGTTTTCGCGATGTCCTTCTTTATGACGAAAAATCAGTTCTGGACTCAACTCTCCTTATGATTTTTGACATTATCGGCAGGGCTGAACACTTCCAGGACCATTCCCGGGCAAGTCATTATCCGCAGTCAGACCAGGCGATTGTCATCAGTGGTGATGTCAATGTGGATGACATTGTAAAGAAAATGAATTATATGTCCCTGATGATCAATCCTTTGTCTTCCCGTGAAGGAACTGCTTATCAGTGGAAGGACGCCGAAGGGCCGCTTTTCAAGGTGGAAGCCTCAGACAAAGCCTCTGTTTCAGTATCATGGAGAATGCCGAGACACTCCAGGGACAATATGAACACCATCCAGCCTGTCATCTTCCATATGATGCTTGAAGAACTTGGAAATGTGGTCGAGCAGGGAATCCAAGCCAGACTTTCAAACCATGGCATCCCCTGTGCCGGAGTAGAATGGAGCTATCTCTCAAGTTCAGATTCAGCAACAGATGAGAAATTTACAGTAAGCGTTCCTTCTGAAACAGAATATCTGCCGGATGTCCTGACGACATTGGCAGGAACCTTTGCGACCATCCGCTCCGGCAACACTGCATTGTGGGAAATACGTCTTGCAAGAAGAAAAGGACTGGATTCGCTCTTTGGGCTGTCAGTCAATCCGTTAAGAAGCAACGCAGAAACGACCGAAAGATGCATCAGGGCTTTTCTTCGCAATTCACCCCTGGCATCATACAAGGAAATCTACAATTTTTACACATCGAGGAATATTCCGGACACAACAGAACTCCGCCTTTTCAACAATGTCGCCAAGGCCTTGGTCAGCGATATGAACAACATGACAGTCACATGCAAAAGTCCGGACAGGAATTTCACATCAGAGATGGCCGAAACTCTTTTCGAGAAGGCATGGAACATTGAAGAAAATCCCATTGCAGAACCTTGTGGAACAGCGTTATCCGCTGAACCTGAGCCATATTTGGAAAAATTCCGTCTCAGTTCCACAAGGACGGACGGACAGTCCAACAGCACCATGTGGACCTTCTCCAACGGATTCACGGTCGTATATAAGAAAATGGCAACATCCGGGAAAATGTTCTATAGCCTTGCCCAAAGGGGAGGATACGGCAGCATTCCAGGCCTGATTCAGGGAGAAGGCGGCTTCTTTTCGGATTATCCATATTTGAGTCGCATCAACGGGTGCCCCGGAGCGGACTTTTTCAATACCCTGAAAATGGAAGGCATAGAGATGACACCGACGGTATCTCTGTCCCATCTCAGACTGTCAGGAGTGACATCGGAAGAGAAAGTCCCAGTCATGCTCAATGCCCTTGTAACATTCTTCAACAATATGGAGAAAGATACACAGGCATCGGAGCAATATATAGCCTCACAACGCCTGAAGGACAAGTTCGCACCAATGGATTACAAGGCAGAAGCAGCCATGGAAGACATTCTCTGTCCGGATAATATCCTGACACCTTACAAGAATGCATCTGTCCTTGACGAGTCCTTCTTTGATAAAGCCGACCAATATTTCAAAAAGCAGTCAAAGAAAATGGATGACGGCCTGCTAATTTTGGTCGGGGAAATGGATGAGTTTGAGCTCCGCAAAATCCTGACTTCTTATGTCTGTCATTTCAAGACTGCCAGAAAGACATTCCAACGTGAGTCTTTCCGCTATCAGACTATCTCCGGAACTTCATTATATACCGTTGATGGTGAATGTGATATGATTGACATACTGATGTGGTCGCCATACCCTCTCACTACCGACAATGTAATAACGGCTCAGATTGCCGGCCTTGTGATGCAAAGACGCTTGTCAGAGACTCTTGCAAAGTCCGGAATGTATGCTGACGTGTCATCAGAAGTGTTCATATACCCACAGGAAAGTGCCAGAATGAGGATAAAGACAGGAATTGCTGATGCATCCGGCTTCGCTCTTGACAATAGGCCATCTGATCCGTTACGGGCCCTGTCCATGATCCGTTCCTGCATCGGAGAGGTTGGAAAACAGACAGTTGGTGACAAGGAACTGGCAGCATGCAAGAAGAACATCAAAGGCAAACTGGAAACCCAGATGGAGGACCCTCAGTGGTGGATGGAAATCCTGACAAGACGATATATGGATGGCAAGGATTTATACACCAACCTGTTATCCAAGGTTGACGGTGTGTCGTCCCAGAAGGTGTCAGACCTGCTGGAGAAACTAGTCTTGGGAAGCAGAGTGGAATATCTGATAAAAGACAGTAATAAATAATGAAACACGGAATGATAATTCAGATTGATGATTGTCTCGTTTCGGACGAGATTCTGACCGAATACTATGCCTGTGACTATGACAAGTGCAAGGGATGTTGCTGTGTAATCGGTGATAGCGGTGCTCCCCTGGAGGAATCCGAGGTTGAGGCCATTGAGAAAAATTACCCGGTTTTTTCTCCAATAATGCCTGAAGCCGGCCGCAAGGCAGTTCAGGATAAGGGCTTTTTTGAAATAGATGTTGACGGGGATATAGTGACTCCTCTTGTTGCGGGAAGCGAGGAGTGCGCCTACACCCTTTTTGATGAAAACGGCAATTGTTTCTGCTCGATGGAACGATGCTGGTTTCAGGGAAAGGGCGACTTCAGGAAACCCATTTCCTGCTGGCTCTATCCCATTAGGGTGTCAACCCTTCGCAATGGCACAAAGGCTCTCAACCTTCACAGATGGGACATCTGCAAAGATGCATTTGAGAAGGGAAAGAGGGAAAAAATACGTGTGTATCAGTTCCTTAGGGAGCCGATTGAAAGATATTTCGGTGAGGATTTCTGGCAGGCTCTGGATGAAGTGGCCAAAAAGATAGATGCCGGGGAACTCGGAGATTAGTATTCCTGGCAAAGGATCATCAGAGAATCTTAATCCTCCGGACGGAATCTGTTCTCGATGGCCATGCAAAGTCTTAAGACGTCTTTTCTGAGGCCTTCAAGCAGTACGATACCGTCGGCACTTGTGCTGACGGTAATCCTATCTTCGAGCATTCTGCTGATTCTTCCGGCTATACCCCTGTACCTGAAGGTCGCGGTCTGGTCGTTTTCCGACTCCAATTCATAATTTCTTTCCTTCATCAGGCTTATGAATTCCTCTCTTGACTCCTTCCATGGCTTAGCTGTGACTGCATCACGGGTGATGAATCCAATTTTCGGGTAGATGGCGGCTACACCTGCAAAGAGCAGGGCCATTTTCAGGACAGCCATCCATCCTCCGCGGAAGATGGTGTCAATATTGCCTTCTACAGCTCCGATAAAGACAAGAGCTCCGATGATCAGACTGCAAAGAATTGAAAAGTAAAAGAAATATTTGATTGCTCTGACAAGGTATTTCATAGTCAATGGCTTCAAAATTGTTAATAAATCGCTTGCCTTTGCGGCAAGTGGTGCAAATATATGGGAATTTTCCTAAATTTGCGATTCGTTTAACCCAAACATAGAAAAATTGACAGATATGGAAGAAAAAAATCTGAAAACTTTGATGTATGTGCTCATTGGAGTAGCCGTGATCCTTGCGGGTACACTGGCATATGTGTGGTGGCAAAAATCTTCGCTTGTGAATGAACTGACAATTGACAAGGAGGAACTTACCCAGCAGATGATCGATTTGCAGAATGATTATGCATCATTGTCTTCGGACTATGACAGCATAAATTCACAACTCGATTCCTCAAGAGAGGAAGTGTCACAGCTGATTGAGCGTATCAAGAAGACAGATGCAGCCAACAGAAGCAAGATGAGACAATATGAGAAAGAGCTCGGTACCTTGAGAAGCATCATGAAGGGCTACATCGTACAGATTGACTCCCTCAATACATTGAACAAGAAACTGACAGCCGATGCTGCTGCGGCAAGACGTGAGGCCGCAGAGAGCAGGAGACAGTCCGAAGAGCTTTCCAAGACTGTCGAAAGCCTCAGTGGGCAGGTTGCCGCCGGCTCTGTCATCAAGGCAAGGGGCCTGAGAGTCGAGGCATACAACTCATCTGACAAAGTAACTGACAGAAGCAGCAGGGTAGTCCGCCTGCTTTCAACCCTCAGTCTGGTTGAAAATGACCTTGCACCGAAGGGACCGGTCAGGATATATATCCGTGTAAAGGGACCTGACGGGATTTTGCTTACAAACGGCACCCAAAGGACTTTTGAACTCAACGGCGAGCCTATGATCTGCTCTGCTTCCAGAGAGATTGACTATCAGGGCAAGGAGATAGATGTTGCCATTTATCTGAACGACATTACTGAGTATGTCAAAGGAATTTACACCATCGAGGCTTATACTGAGCAGTCTCGTCTGGGCGAGACCGAATTGCTTCTGAGATAGTCGTGATATACATCCATGTTCCCTTCTGCAGAAGTTTCTGCACTTATTGCGACTTTTATTCCGAGGCTGTCCCCAAATGCCGAAAACAAGAAGTCGCACATAGTCAGGATGCTCTGTTTGAGCAATATAGCTCTGCTCTGACGGCTGAAATCATGTCGGAGAAAAATGATATTTCAGGGGACGTGAATACATTATACATAGGTGGCGGCACCCCTTCGGTGCTGCCACTTTCTTTTTTTGAAACCCTTGTCGAGGCCCTTTCCCGGGCAGGGCATCCCGGGCCTTTCGAAGAGTTTACTGTAGAGGTAAACCCTGAAGATGTCGTGGAGAAAGGCCAGGAATATATTGAAGCTCTTGTCGGGTTGGGTGTAAACAGGATAAGCATGGGAGTCCAGTCCTTTGATGATGGGATTCTCAAATGGATGAACCGCCGCCACGATGCCTCGACAGCCCGCCGCGCATATGCCATAATCGAGCAGGCGGGGGTGAAGAACATCAGCATAGACCTTATATTCGGACTTCCACAACTGGATGCGACAAGTTGGGAAAAGACTGTACTCCAGGCACTTTCCATATCTCCATCAGGAAATCTGCCTTCCCATGTGTCTGCATACCAGCTTTCTGTGGAACCTGGAAGTATGCTGGCTGAACAGGTCAGGAAGGGCTGCTTTACCGAGGCAGACCAGGAACATTGCCGCGAGCAATATGACATACTTTGCCGCGTTCTTTCCCAGGCGGGTTACCACCATTATGAGATTTCCAATTTTGCTCAGCCGGGGCGGGAGGCTGTTCATAATTCTGCCTATTGGGCGCATATCCCTTATGTCGGCTTCGGTCCGGGTGCACACAGTTTTTTGATTCTGGAGGATGGTACTGGGCATAGTCAGATGATCCGCAGGTGGAATCTGCCTGATTTGAAGGCTTATCTTTCCAACACTTCACCTGATGCTGTGCGTGAGTCGGAAACTCTTGATTCAGAGCAGTATGACCTTGAAACTATCATGCTGTCCCTCAGGACTGACAAGGGAGTGCAGGAGGAGTTTCTCCGCACCCATGCCAATGAAAAGGCGCTGGACAGGATGCTTTTGAACGGAGCCCTGGTCAGGATTGCCGGAGGCCGGATCAGAATC